>NZ_JACKYY010000023.1:0-44080 GCF_015100075.1 Acidithiobacillus sp. HP-11 | reverse complement strand
GAGCAGAATAGCGGCAAGCTTGAACCAGGGCTTACCTCTGCCCTGGTTCAAGCTTGCCGCTATTCTGCTCTTGTCCTGGTTGGGCGCGTATTTGGTTGTCCGCCAGGTTACCCGCCCCCTGACGCGTTTGATGCAGGGCGTAGATCGCTTGCGCAGCGGGGATACCCTGGGGGATTTGCCGGAAGCAGGGCCTGCGGATTTACGGCGTCTGGCGGAAAGGTTCAATCAGACCCTGCGCGACCTGCAGCGTTTGTGGCGAGAGCGGGAAATGGTTCTGGTGGGCGTTTCCCATGATTTGCGGACGCCTCTGACGCGGATGCGTTTAAGTGCGGAGTTTCTGCCAGCTGAGGAAGAAGCCCGGCAGGAAATCATCGACAATATTCAGGAAATGGACAAAGTCATCCATCAGTTCATGGGATATGCGCGCAGCGGCGAACGCGAGCTGCTGGTGGAAACCGATATCGGGAGCTGGTTGCAGCAACTGGTGCTGCGTCAGCAGGCTGATGTGCGCTGGCATCCTTCGCCTGGTCCTTTGCCGAAATTGGCCATCCAGGAGATCGGTTTGGCGCGGGCTCTGCAAAATCTGATTGATAATGCTCAGGTGCACGGCGTGGGACCCGTAGATATTTATGCCGAAAAAGTCGGCCAGCAGATGCTGATCCGGGTGCGGGATCATGGTTCAGGGATTGCTGAATCTCAGTTACAAACCGTACGCGCTCCTTTTGCCCAGGCGGGCAAGGGCGGTGGGATTGGTCTGGGCTTGGCCATTGTCGAACGGGTTATGGCCTACCATAACGGGCAGTTGAATTTGTATAATGCCCCTGATGGCGGCCTGGTTGCCGAACTGGTCCTGCCCTTGCGTCAGCCTTACTGAACCGATCTGTTCAGGGTGTCGGCTTTTGCGCCGGGCACAACTTGCGGAGATTGGCTTCGGCGGCAGGGCTGAGATCGTGCCAGGCAATATTGCCGCATTTGCCACTGAGGGGGCCTTGCAGAGAGCCTTCCTGAGAAATGGTTTCTCCCACCGGAAAGTCGGCCACGAACACGGTCGAGAAAATGGGCGTCTATTGCACCGCGCACACTGGCACGGCGATTTGTAGAGTACATTCATTGTCTTGTTCAATCGACCATTTTATGTGACGCCGGGGCTTCACTAAGAAGCTCGGCCGGTTGCAACAGGATCAGAAAAATCAGATTCTCTTCTTGGAGATGATGATTCTGGAACTCAGCCCCAGGAGCAAACTTTATTACAATGGAATTTAGGATGTAAACTTTCGAAGCTAGCAGGCTGTCGGACTTTCACTTTGCCTAAAATTATCATATAATTACTTATGATTCAATGTGATGAGTGATTTCATGGCCCAATTCCTCGATACTGACCGCAAGACCGATTATCTTCTGCCCCCTCCATGGACGACTGGCTCCCGGAAGGGCACCTGGCCCGTTTTATTGTGGAAGTCATTGATCAGCTCGATCTCTCGCTACTGGTCCAAGAATATGCGGGTCGTGGTCATAAGGCCTATCACCCGGCCATCCTCCTGGCGATTCTGGTCTACGGCTATGCCAACGGGGTCTTTTCCAGCCGTAAACTGGAACAAGCCACCTACGATTCCGTGGCTTTCCGTTACCTCGCGGCAGGCAGCCATCCGGATCACGATACCCTGGCCACCTTCCGTCGCCGTTTTCTGGGCGAACTGCAAGGATTGTTCGTGCAGGTGCTGGAACTGGCGCAGGAGATGAAACTGCTGAAGATTGGTCGGGTGTGTCTGGATGGCACCAAGATTCACGCCAACGCTTCCAAACATCAAGCCCTGTCCCATGGGCATATTGAGCAAATGGAGCGTCATCTCCAAGCCGAAGTGCAGGAGCTCTTTGCGCTGGCAGAACAAGCGGATCAGTCTGTAATTCCCGAGGGCGTGAATCTGCCCGAAGAGATCCAGCGTCGAGAAGACCGGTTGGCCGTGATGGCAGTGGCCAAGGCGAAGATTGCCGAGCGGGCACAGGTCCGTTATGCCAAAGAGAAAGAACATTACGACACGAAAATGGCGCGCCGTGCGGAACAAGAAGCCCTGGGGCAAAAACCCCGAGGCAAAGCCCCCCAGGCACCGGACCCTGCGCCTAAAGCGCAAGACCAGATCAATCTCACCGATGAAGAATCCCGCATCATGCCGGTCTCAGGCGGTGGCTTTGAACAAACCTATAATGCCCAGGCCGCCGTGGATGACCAGACGATGCTGGTGGTAGCCACCGGGGTCAGTCAGGCCCCCAATGACAAGGAACAGGTCATCCCCATGCTGGAAACCCTCCAGGCACAAACAGCGCAACTGGGACCAATAGCAGCGCTGGTGGCCGATACGGGTTATTGCAGCGAAAAGAATGTGGAGGCCTGCGAAGCACTGGGGATCACCCCATTCATTGCCGTGGCCAGAGAAGAGCACCATCCCGACTGGCGGCAACGGCACACAGAACCGGAAGCCCTCCCGGAAAATGCGACCCGCATGCAGGCGATGATACATCGTCTGAAGACGCAGGCAGGCCGAAGTGTTTACCGTCTGCGCAAACAAACGGTAGAACCGGTCTTCGGGATTATCAAATCGGTGATGGGATTCCGGCAGTTCTCCTTGCGCGGCCTGCGTCAGGTTCAAGGAGAATGGAGTCTGGTCTGCCTGGCGTGGAACATAAAACGCATGGCCGTATTGCGTCTGTAGGGCAGGAAAATGCAGATAAACCGCAAAAAACAGGGTAATAATGACCGAAAAAGACCCAAAATGAGCCATTTCAAAAAAATCGGGCTAAAATTTGGCGGTAGTCCGATGTTAAAACCGACGGGCTGCTAGACGGTTTTTAGGTTTGCAGAAGCTGACCACGATATTCCGGTGACCTCAGTGCACAGTGACGTGAAGCAATGGCGCGGCGACTGCTCAGTCGTATTGGTGGCAAAGCGATTGGATGATAATAATTATAACTACCCCTTTTATCTGGCTCTGCTCTGACGTAGCCGTCTGCGGTGCAGACGCCAGATCACCCAGATGCGCCAGCCCTGCATGATGCCAAAATAAGTCACCAGGGCGAGGGCGGCGCCCAGTATCAGGCTGCCTATCCAGGTTACCAGGTAGGCATGCCAGAGTCGGTCCCCCATCGCCATGATGCCGATATCACCATGAAATATTTGATGAATATCACGATAATGGATGGTGATGGCAGGCGCGATGTGCAACTGGGTGAGTAGCCAGAAACCGAATTCATAACAAGCGAAAAAAAACGGTATGATAGTTAACGGACCCGTGACCACCCAGGGCATAACCCAGCCGATGGGGATGTAGGCTCTGCGCCAGAGGCAGAGCAAAGTGATGCTGAGTAAATGCCCAAAAAAAGGCAGGCTTCCAATAAAAGTCCCAATGGCGGCAGCACGGGCGACACTATGGCGATGCGGGTGCCAGAGCACCGGGCGCGCCAGATAATGGGTAAAACGTCCGAGGGGACGTTTTTTGAGGATTTCCTCACGGGTGGGAAGGCGGACAAATGCGGGTAGGCGCAATGGGATATTTCCACAACAATATTCGCCCTAGTGTAGCCAAGCTCTTGCCTGGAACCAAATCCTGGCCGTCTTTGGTTTTGGTGGTGCTGGCTGCCGGTCTGGGAATGGGGGCTTTTCACAGTTTCCGGCAGTTACCCCCGCTGTGGATTTCCTTGCTCTTATGTCTTGTGTCCTTGCCCTTTGCCTGGAAATGGCGACATGGGGTGCTGTTGACTCTGGCTGTGGCGGCTTTCTCTTGGGGTGTCTGGCAGGCTGAGTCGCGCCTCGCCGTGCATTGGACCAGCGCCCGGACTTTTTCGGTGGAGGGACGCATCAGCTCCATTCCCCAATTGGGCGGGCGCGATTATCGCTTTCAACTGACTCCCGAGCGTTGGTCGGGCGATTCTCCTGCCGGAAAACATCCCGCCATTTTGCAGATTCACGGATCCCTTCCCGAACTGCCGGTGGTTGGCCAGCGTTGGCAGCTGCAACTGCATAGTGAAGCGCTCAGCACTTTGCCCAAGAGTCCCTTTGCGGATCTTGACCGTAAGCGCTTCTGGGAGGGTATTGGGGGCGTGGCACGCATCGAAAATGCCCGACTGCTGCCGCCTTCCTTGTGGAATCTGGGTGATCAGATTGCTGCTGCCCGCCAGGCCGTGCTGCAGGCGACCAATATGGCGCTGGACCGTGAATCAGCCGGTTTCGTCCAGGCCCTTAGCGTGGGGGTGGGTAACCAGCTTTCCCCGCAAATCTGGCAGGTTTACCGAGATACGGGTACGGCCCATTTGTTGGTGATTTCCGGTTCGCATGTGGCGGTAGTCGCTGGTCTGATTTTGTGGCTGGTACAATGGGGCTGGCGGCGTATTCCCTGGCTGGTAACGCGTTGGCCGGCACAAACGGCGGGGGTAATCGCCAGTATTCCGGCCGCCTGGGCTTACGCCAGTTTTGCGGGTATGCAGATTCCCGGCGAACGCGCCGCCTGGATGATCAGCGCAGCGGCAATAGCCTGGTTGCTGGGCAGGTCGCATCAGGCCTGGCAGGGCTTAGCTCTGGCCGCGCTGCTTATTGTTTTAGGGAACCCTGGAGCTATGGTGGATGTCGGTTTCTGGCTCTCTCTGGGGGCGGTAGCGGCCTTGGTGGCTGTTGGCTATGGGGAAGGGGGCTGGCGTACCCTGCTGCGCAGTCAATGGGCTGTGTTTATTGGCTTGCTGCCGATCCTGGCGGGCCTTTTCGGGCAGATTTCACTGGTTTCGCCGCTGGCCAATATTCTGGTGATTCCTCTGGTCGAGCTGCTGGCGGTTCCTCTTGCCTTGTTGGGAACCCTTCTGGCGCTGGTGGATATGGAATGGCTCAGTCGGATACTTTTTCGCCTGGTGGCCGTGCAGATGGACGGGATTACGGCGCTCCTCAGCGCCTTGCTCCATATTCCTTTAGCTCAGGTGCGGACGGGCACCGGGCGGATCTGGGCTTTACTGGCCGCAACAGCCGGACTCAGCATTTTCTTTCTTCCCAAAGGTTGGCCTGGTCGCCCTCTGGCACTACTCGGACTGGTGCCGCTTCTGGTGCCCGCTGAAGGGAATACGAATTTTGAGCTGCGCAATCTCTTGGTGCATTCCGGTATGGTCCTGTTTTGGCAAAAGGCGCAGGATAGTGGCGTGATGACCGCCAATCTCTGGAAATCCGCTACGCGGCGTGAAGCAGGTCAGGGACTTTCGGCAGTTTTGCAGCAAAAAGGACTGACCCGGGTCTCGGACTGGGTGCGCACCGATATTTCCACACCCTTGCCCGCCCTGTCGGCAATACATCAGTGGGGGCCGCCAGGCGCAAGGAACTACCCGCAAAACCCCGGACTGCTTTCTGTTTGTCGCAAGGATGCCCCCAATCCGCCTGCTGGAATGCATTTTGTGGATTTGGGTAAAGCCGTCCAGCCCTGTATTTTATCCTGGGGAGCAGGTCCTGATCTGCTGATTCTGGGAGACATGGATTTGGCTACGCTACAGCGCTTCGGAAAAGTTGGGTCTTTGTCTTTTCGGCAGGTAAAACTGGCTTTCGCGCCAGCCAGTTTCGTGACTGCAGAGCGGGCTTTTCTGGCCGGGCTCATGCCCAATGCAGCCATTCACTATGCGGGGGACGACCCATCCGGGATATGGTCCTGGCAAAACCGGCATTTTGTCCAATCTGTTTCTCCAGTGCGGGCTTACTGGCAAATAGAGGATTGAAAAATCAGATTGCTGCCACTGCCGTTTGTCGGGTCTTGTGCTATATTCCTGCTTCGTCCAATCTGATTGAATGCTGGAGGCGGTGTGCAGGAGTTGCTGCAGTTATTTAAACTGGGTGGTTTTGTCCTACCCCTTCTGATTCTGCTGGCCGTCATCGCCCTGGCGATTATCGGAAACCGTTTCTGGGTCCTGCGTAAGGCCCGCATTGCGCCCAAGGATCTCGCCCCCCGGGTCACTGATCTGGTGGAGTCGGGAAAAGTGCAGCAAGCCGTCAAGCTGCTCTATGAAAACGATACCCCATTGGCGCGGCTGATGCTGGTAGCCTTGCAACAGGCAGGGCAATCCCGGGATGCCATCAAGGAAACCGTCGAAGAAAGTGGTCGCCAGGAAGTCGCCCATCTCGACCGTTTCCTGAATTTTCTGGGAAGTATTGCCGGGGTTTCGCCCCTGCTGGGTTTGCTGGGCACGGTTTTCGGCATCATGCATGCTTTCGCGGCCATTGGCATGGTCGGGGCGGGTGATCCCAAGGCCCTGGCCAGCGGCATTGCCGAGGCGCTTATTACCACTGCCAGCGGTCTTATTGTCGCCATCCCCAGTCTGATGTTCTATCGTTATTTCAAGGGACAAGTAGATGGAATGGTCCTGGCCATAGAAAAAGAAGCCCTGAAAGTGGTGAATACCCTTTCCGGAGGAGCAGGAAAATGAATCTGCGCCCGCGCGTCAACGAAGAGCCCGACATCAATGTGGTGTCCATGGTCGACATCGTGCTGGTGCTGCTGCTTTTTTTTATGGTGACCAGCAGTTTTGAGCATCAATCCCATTTATCCATGCAATTACCCAAAGCTCAGCAGGCCGCCGCCGGTTTGCCGAAAACGCCCATCACCATTGATCTCAGCGCCAGTGGACAGGTGCAGATGGACAAGCAGCCCGTGCCCATGGCGGATTTGTTGGGACGGCTCAAGGCTCTTGCGGCAAAAGATCCGCAACGCGTGATTGTGTTGCGTGCGGATAAAAACACCACGCAGCAATATGTGATTGATGTGTTGGATGCGGCCCAGGAAGCGGGGCTGACCCGGATCAGTTTTGCCACTTTGAGTAATCGCTGAGCAGTGCGGCTGGAAGGGCGTTCCCTGCGCTTGGCTGCCCGACTGGCGGCCTATCTGATCAGGGGTATATCTGCGACTTTGCGCTGGGAAGAGTTTGGCGATGCCCAGGTGCGGCAACTGATTGTTGCTGGAAAACCTTTTATTCTGGCCTTCTGGCATGGACGCGGGGTGATGATTACGGAAGCTTACCGACGGGTGGGTGGTCGTGATATTGATGTGCTCATCAGCGAACATCGGGACGGTGAACTCATTGCCATGACCCTGGCTTACTGGGGATATTCCGCCATACGCGGCTCAACGCGTCGGGGTGCGGTAAAAGGGGGGAGAGGGATGCTCAAGGCTGCTCTGAGTGGGCGAACTCTGGCGATTACTCCTGATGGTCCCAGAGGTCCTCGGGAGGTGCTGCAGAAAGGGGTCATTGATCTCGCCCGCATTTCCGGCCTGCCGATCATCCCGGTGAGTTATTCTGCGCGGCGAGCCAGGCGCTTTTCCAGTTGGGATGGTTTTTTGCTGCCCCGGTTAGCAACACGTCTTGTCGTTACCTGGGGTGAGGCGCTGTACATTCCCCGGGATGCCGACGATCTTCTCCAAACCGAGCTGCAGAAGCAACTGGAAACAAGCATGATTGATTTGCGCAAACAGGCCGACACGCTGGTGGGCCGTGAGTATGATTAAATTATGAGCTATTACGAAAATGGTTTGTTGCGCGGCCGCTGGGCAAGTTGGCAGGATGCCCGTGCCGGTCGCAGAGGACAGGCCAATGCGCGCTGGGGCTGGATTAAAGCTCCCGGTGAGCGCGGACCTATTCTCTGGATGCAGAGTTTCAGCGATCCCGACAATCAGCGTCTGGGTATTGAGCTGTCCAGAGCCATTGCTGAAAAACGCCGGGACCTGCGTATGGTCATGACTTTTGAAACGGAATATCCGCAGTTATTGCAGCAGCATACCGAATCCCTGGAGCGGCTGGGCTATGGTTTTGGACCCTGCGATCATGCTCAGGCTGTGGAGCGGACTCTGGATAAACTCAAACCGCTGCGTTACCTGGCCTTGGGTCAGATGCCGCGCAAGGGGCTGAGTGCTGCCCTGAAGCAGCGACAAATCCCCAGCGTGCTGATGGCTGCAGACCCCAAAAACCCTGTACCGACTCTGCTCGAAGCGGTCTATCCCCGGGATGCGCGACAGGCGGAGCAGTGGCAGGGAAAGGTCAGCGCAGCGGTGCTGCAGGAACCGGTGGATTTTGCGACGCTTTTTACCATTGCCCAGGTCGATCCCAATTTCCGCAGCATGATCAGTGGCACGGATGAGGGACTGCTGTGGTGGGTCGAGGGCTTGACCGGAAAACAATGGCAGGACTGGCGTCAGGCCTGGGCGGCTTCGCCGCTTTCTCGCCAGGGACTGCTGTTTCTGGGTGGAGCTGAAAGGCCGGAAGACTTACCGCTGTTATCAAAATGGCGGCGCCAGCCCCTGCCTGCCGGTTCTGTTCTGGCCGTGGATGAAGACCGCTGGTATCCCGCCTTGGCGGCGGCTGCGCAGGCGGTGCATCTGCAGTCTGCCGCACCTTTCCTGCAGTGGCAGGTTTATGCGGGCTCCCGACCGGTGAGCGTGCACCCCGGAGTTGACCTCAATGCTGCCCGACAACTCGAAGCCGGTGCTGTGCAAGCCCTCAATAATCCCAGTCAGGTGCTTCAGCACTGGCAGGATCTATATGCCGATGTGATGCAAGCACGGCAACGCGGCGACGCAACCCGCCGGGTTTTCTGGCAGGAGCGACGCCTGGCGGGAGAACGTCTTCCGGAATTTTTGCAGCGGGTTTTTGACTGGTGAGTTTCCGCCAGACCCTCGAACAGCAATGGCAAGAGGGTGGCTGGCTCGCCACGAGTTTACGACCGCTGGGGGGGCTGACGGGCGCGGTTGCCACCTGGCGGCGGCGCCATATCCATGGTCGGGAAGCAGATATTCCGACCATTGTGGTCGGCAACCTGAGTGTGGGCGGCAGTGGCAAGACGCCTTTGGTGGCAGCCTTGGCACAGGTGCTGCAGCAGGCGGGATGGCAGGTTGCCATCATCAGTCGCGGTTACGGCGCGCATCCACCGCATTGGCCCTATCGGGTTCAGGCGCATGATTCTCCCGAGCGTGCCGGTGACGAACCACTGCTCCTGGCGCAACTGCAGAATCAAACCCAGGCGGTATATATTTGTCCCGATCGTCACCAGGCCATTGCTGCAGCCGTAGCCGACGGCTTTGATCTCGCTTTGCTGGATGATGGTTTCCAGCACCTTGCCTTGCATCCGAGCTTGCGTCTGCTGGTGATGTCTGGATCGCGCCCTTTTGGCAACGGCTACTGTCTTCCCGCTGGGCCATTGCGCGAGCCCCGGGTGGCCCTGGCGGCGGCTGACGCCTTGCTGGTGGATGCTGCCGCAGCCAGTGCCCTGGCGCAGACTGAATCTCCCCCCCAATTCGGTTTTCAGGTGCGTCCTCAGGATTTACAGGCGGTTGCGGATCCACAACGTATCCGCAGCCTGGACAGTCTGACCGGAGAACACTGGACGGTGGTCACGGGAATAGCCCGCCCACAACGCTTCGTGGATACCTTGGCTACTCTGGGGGCTGACGTAGGTGCAGATTCCCGGTTTTTTCCGGATCATCACGTATTTACGCAGGCAGATCTGGAGACACTGTCGCGCCCCCTCGTCATGACCGAAAAAGATGCCGTAAAATGTCGGAAATTTGCGCAGCCTGACGATTGGGCTTTGCGGATTAGCGCCGAACTGGTACCGGATTTCATGCCCTGGCTGGAAGGGGCGCTATCAAACTGGAGAAACCATGAGCATTGATCGTCGTTTGCTGGATTTGTTGGCCTGCCCCCAATGCAAGGGGAGTCTGCAACCTTGTGCACAGCGTCAGTCCCTGTGTTGCCCGCGTTGTCATCTGCAATATCCCATTCGCGATGATATTCCTGTTCTTTTACTGGATGAAGCCAAACCTTACGAGGATAAACCCGCATGAGTTTTTGTGTGCTTATTCCGGCGCGCCTGGCATCTACGCGCCTGCCGCGCAAGGTCATGCTGGATGTTGGTGGTTTGCCCATGATTGAACAGGTGCGGCGCCGGGCGCTCGAAAGTGGCGCTTCCCGGGTGGTCGTTGCCGCTGATCATCAAGAAATTGTTGAATGCATTCAGAGCTACGATGGCGAAGCAGTACTGACGTCCACGGCCCATGTTTGCGGTACGGAACGTCTTGCCGAAGCTGCGCGTCTGCTGGAATTGCCTGCGGAGGCAATTATTGTCAATCTGCAGGGAGATGAACCCGGAATGAATCCCGCACTTCTGCAGGCTACGGCCCAACTATTACTGGAAGATGCCGGCTTGCAGATGGCCACCGCTGCAGTTCCCATTGGGCACTGGGATGAGCTCGCAGATCCGCATGTCGTGAAACTGATCCGCAATGATCTGGGCCATGCCCAGTATTTTTCCCGCGCGCCTGTTCCCTGGTGCCGGGAGCAATTTCCCCTGCGGGCAGGAGCAGCTCTTCCTGATTCCGGAAACTGGTGGCGACATCTGGGCCTATATGCTTATCGCGTTGGATTTCTCCAGGATTATGCGCAATGGCCCGCCAGCGCCCTGGAGCAGATTGAATCCCTGGAACAAATGCGGGCGTTGGAGCGTGGCGTGCAAATTGCGGTATATTGCGCAGCAGAAGCTCCCGCATCTGGCGTCGATACGGCGGCTGATCTGGAGCGAGTGCGTACCCTCTTTTCTTAAACCAACCTCAAGGAGTGTCGTATGGATCTGAAAAAAATACCGGCTGGTAAGTCCTTGCCAGATGATATCAATGTGGTGATTGAAGTTCCCCAGGGTTCTTCCGTCAAGTATGAAATGGATAAAGAAGCGGGCGCGGTGTTTGTTGATCGGTTTCTGTTCACTGCCATGCACTACCCTCTCAATTACGGATTTATTCCCAACACCCTGTCTGATGATGGTGACCCCACCGATTGTCTGGTTTGGTCTCCCCAGGCGGTGGCTCCCGGTACGGTGATTCGGGCGCGTCCGGTTGGTGTACTGATGATGGAAGATGAACACGGTATAGATGCAAAAATTGTCGCCGTACCCCATGAAAAGGTGGCTGGAGGCTATGCGGACATTCGCGATGTCGAAGATCTGCCGGAAAACATTCGTCAGCAGATTCGGCATTTCTTTGAACATTACAAGGACTTGGAGCCAGGCAAATGGGTGAAAATGAAGGACTGGGCTAACTTGGCCGAAGCCCGCAAAATCATCGAAGCGGACGTCAAAAGACACGGTTAGGTTTTTTCATCGCGTTGCTCTGCCGGGGCTTGCCGCCCCTAGGCAGAGCAGGCAGACTAGGGGGGTGACTCGCACATGCAGGAGACAACCCCATGTCTGCAGCACCGCCAGTATCCCGGCAACCGCAACAAAAAGGCCTGAAAAACTCCTTTCATGCCGCCCTGCACCCTGACGAGCCGCTCTGGCGAAGGGTTCCCAGTCGTGACGAAAACGGTCATCTTCTCGCTGATTTTCGTATGCTTATCCCCGGATTACGGGATCGTAGCGGCCTGCGTCAGCAGCATACCTTGCGTATTATCAATGCAGTACTCAAACATTATGGTGCCTGGGTGGTATTTGCAGATATGAACATGCGCACCAATTTGCTCTGGGTGAGTATACGCCCTCGCCCCGGTCTAACCCTCGAAATTCCTGCCGCCATCAAGACGCTGGTGCCAGAGGCTTTGTTATTGGCTCCCTACTGGCGTAGTGCTTAAGCTAATAATTTATAATTGGTCTAATATTTAACTAATAAAATATATATTGACAGTCTAAAGTGGATATGGGATATTGACTTTCGTAGTGAAGTTGAGCAGTTCCTGACCCGTTGCTTCGTTGGTTATATAGAGAGGATGACTCAGATGACGATTCGTATTAATGATGTTGCTCCAGATTTTACCGTTGACTCCACAGCCGGAAAGATTAATCTCCATGAGTGGATTGGCGATAGCTACGCCATTCTCTTCTCCCACCCGCGTGACTTCACCCCGGTTTGCACCACCGAATTTGGTGCGGTAGCCCAACTGGCTCCCGAATTCGCCAAACGCAACACCAAGGTCATGGGCGTCTCTGTGGACAATGTGGAAGAGCACAAAAAGTGGAAGCGGGATATTGAAGCCTTTGCGGGCGCACCTGCCGATTTCCCGATTATCGATGACACTTCTCTGCACGTTTCCAAGCTCTACGACATGCTCCCTGCGGATGCCTATCTTCCGGACAGCCGGACGGCAGCCAATACGGCAACGGTTCGCTCGGTATTTATCATCGGACCCGACAAGAAAATACGGCTCACCATGCTCTACCCCATGTCAGTAGGCCGCAACTTTGCGGAAATTCTGCGGGCTCTGGATGCCATTCAGATTACCGATGGGGTGCCGATTGCCACCCCGGCCAACTGGGTACCCGGTCAGGATGTGATCGTGGCGCTGTCCCTCAATGATGAACAGGCCAAAGACAAGTTTGGCGATATCAATATCAAGCTGCCCTACTTACGGATGGCTAAAGCCCCTAAAAAATAAGGGCTGCTAAGTGTTGTAGTCATGGCCCCGTCAGGTTCATCCGGATTTGACGGGGCTTATGTTTTTAATTTAATCAAAAACATTTTCAGTTGAATCCTCCCCATTCAGGGCATAATCTCAAGGGTCGGGAGAAATATCTTAGGAGGATTTTCAGCGATGCGCGTTCATGTTCTCCAGCATGTGGCTTTTGAAGGACTGGGTAGTATGGAAACCTGGCTTGAGGACCGCAAAGCCAGAGTGTCCTGGACGCGCTTTTATGAAAATAGCGCATTGCCAGCAACCACAGAGTTTGATTTACTGATTATTCTCGGTGGTCCAATGAGTATTCACGATGAAGCGACTTATCCCTGGTTGTCTGCGGAAAAACGCTTTATTGGTGAAACCATAGCAGCGGATTTGCCGATTCTGGGCATTTGTCTGGGTGCGCAGCTGGTTGCTAATGTCTGCGGGGCGCAGGTTGTTCCGGGCAAGCAGAAGGAGATTGGCTGGTTTCCCGTATATGCGGAAGTATCTGACGCCGATCATTTTCAATTTCCCCGGCAAATACAGGCTTTCCATTGGCATGGCGAGACTTTTGATTTGCCGCCTGGAGCGACCCGTCTGGCCCATAGCGCCGCCTGTGAGAATCAGGCTTTTCAGATAGGAAATCAAATCATAGGATTACAATTCCACCTGGAAAGTACGGCGTTCAGCATTGATGCCCTGATCCGGCACTGTGCGGATGAAATTATTCCCGATCAGCCTACTATTCAGAGTGTGGAGCAGATGCTGGATGCTCCTTCAGACGCTTATGAGCAAATCCACGCACAGGTTCAGCGCGTTCTGGATTTTCTCAGCACTCAGGTGCCACAGAAGGTTTTGTAAACTCCGAAGCTTTCGGGTGCGGGCTGCGCGTAGCTTTCCAGACCGGGGCGTTCAGTAAAAGGCTCGGCGAGGACTTCGAGCAGCTGGCGGAAAAGACCGCGATCGCGGTTTTGGGTGGCTGCATTCAGGGCTTCTTCCACTTTATGATTGCGCGGGATATAGATGGGATTCACCTGATCCATATGTCGTGCTATTTCCTCAGCCTGCATGCGTTCCCGCGCCAGGCGATCCTGCCAGCGTTGCAACCAGGCATCCGCAGTTGCAGCATCTTCAAACTGGCTGCGCAACGCCGCAGGGTTCCCCAGAGCTACAGCCGACAGGCTTCGGAATGCCCGGGTATAATCCACGGATTGACCTTCAAGCGTCGTCAGAAAGTCCTGGGCCAATTCCTGGTCCTGTTCTTCCTCTGTGTGCAGGCCCAGTTTGGCGCGCATACCCTGTAGCCAGTAAGCTGCATAAACTTTCGGGAAATGGTTGATGGCTGCGGTCAGCTGGCGAATGGCGGCTTCGCTGTCAGGATCAACCAGTTCGACCAGAGTTTCCGCAAAACGGGTCAGATTCCACTGGGCGATCAGCGGTTGATTGCCGTAGGCATAGCGTCCCTGACTGTCGATAGAGCTGAATACGGTGGCAGGGTCGTAGCGGTCCATGAAAGCGCAGGGACCGTAATCAATGGTCTCTCCGGCAATGCTCATGTTGTCGGTGTTCATGACGCCATGGATGAATCCCACCAGCATCCACCGGGCAAGCAGCGCCGCCTGCCGGTCGGCGACGGCATTAAACAGGGCGAGATAGGGATTGGTAACGCTTTGTACTGCAGGATAATGACGGGCAATCGTGTAATCGGCCAGTTGCCGGACTTTTTCCGGATCATTACGAATCGCAAAAAACTGAAAAGTACCGACGCGAATATGACTGGCCGCAATGCGCGCCAGAATGGCACCGGGCAGCGGCATGTCGCGATGAATGATTTCCCCGGTGCTGACGGCCGCCAGTGCGCGGGTAGTAGGTATGCCGAGGGCGGCCATGGCTTCACCCATGAGGTATTCCCGGAGTACGGGGCCAATGGCTGCTTTGCCGTCCCCACCGCGCGAAAAAGGGGTGCGTCCGGAGCCTTTGAGCTGGAGGTCCCAACGTTGACCGTTCGGGTCGAGTAGTTCACCCAGCAACAAGGCTCGACCATCTCCCAATTGCGGGGATAGATTGCCAAACTGATGCCCGGCATAAGCCTGGGCCAAAGGCTGCGCACCCTGCGGAATTTCATTGCCGGAAAAAATAGCAGCGCCCTGGTCACTCTCCAGGGCGGCAGCGTCCAGTCCCAGTTGCGTCGCCAGAGCATGGTTGAAAAGCAACATATGGGGGGAGGGCACCATTGCCGCTTGCCAGGGGGCGAAAAATCCCTCCAGTTCACGGGCGTAGCTATTGTCAAAATGAAAGCCGTAAGTGCTCATGATTTATCGAAGTATCCAGAATTTGGCAGAGGGCCCGGAGGCTTTCTGTGCTAACGGCACGAGCCAAAATTGCGGCAAAGCCGCCGGACCCTCTGCTGTTTTCAGGTTCATTCCTGGGTCACCGCTTCGGGAATCCGCAACTTCACTGCACCGTCTTCCAGTGTGGCGCTGATCCGGGTGCCCTTGGGCAGATCTCCAAAAAGAATATGCTCGGCCAGAGGCTTTTTTAGGTGTTCCTGAATGACGCGCGCCATGGGCCGTGCGCCCATTTGCGGATCATAGCCCTTATCGCCCAGCCATTGTCGGAGTTCAGGACTGATTTCGAGACTGTATCCCTTGCTGAGGAGTTGCTCATCCAGTTCCATGATGAATTTGTCGACCACATGGAGAATGGTGTCCCGAGACAGGGCGCTGAAGGGCACAACCGCGTCCAGACGATTTCGGAATTCCGGTGAAAATACCCGCCGGATGGTTTCCATTTCCTGGCCACCTTCCAGTTCTGCGGGCTTCATGAAGCCAATGCTGGCCTTGTTTCGGGTCTCGGCGCCGGCATTGGTGGTCATGATCAGGACGACGTTGCGGAAATCTACCGAACGACCGCCAGCATCGGTCAGCTTGCCGTGGTCCATGACTTGCAGCAATACATTGAAAATATCCGGATGGGCTTTTTCAATTTCGTCGAGCAGCAGCACGGAATGGGGGTTACGACTGACCGCTTCCGTCAGTTGACCGGCCTGATCATGCCCCACATAACCCGGAGGCGCGCCAATGAGACGGGATACCGTATGGCGCTCCATGTATTCACTCATGTCGAAGCGCAATAACGGGATACCCAGCAGGCTGGACAACTGGCGGCTGAGTTCGGTTTTGCCCACGCCAGTGGGTCCGGAAAACAGGAATGTGCCCACCGGTTTTTCGTGATGCCGGAGCCCGGCCCGGGCCATTTTGATGGCTGCGGAAAGCTCATGAATGGCTTTTGCCTGTCCGTAGATGACCAGACCCAGATCTCTTTCCAGATTTTTCAGCGCCTGACGATCATCTAAAGAAACATTTTTGCCGGGAATGCGCGCTACGCGGGCCACCATTTCTTCAATGTCGTGGACGCCAATGCTTTTTTTCCGCCGCGAGGGAGGCAGTAATGCCTGAGCCGCACCCACTTCGTCAATCAGATCAATGGCTTTGTCAGGCAAGTGGCGATCATGAATATGCTTGACCGAAAGCTCCACTGCTGCCCGCAGCGCCGTGTCGGTGTAGCGGAGATTGTGGTGCTGCTCAAACTGGCCTTTTAGCCCGCGTAGTATTTGCACAGATTCTTCCTGAGAGGGCTCCGGAACATCAATTTTCTGGAAGCGCCGGGTAAGCGCCCGGTCTTTCTCGAAATGCTGGCGGAACTCCTGATAAGTAGTGGCTCCAATGCATTTGAGCTCGCCGGAGGCCAACGCTGGCTTGAGCAGGTTGGAAGCATCCATGGCGCCTCCGGAGGCTGCTCCGGCACCAATCAGAGTGTGAATTTCATCAATGAAGAGAATGCTGCCCGGCTGTTTGCGCAGCGCTTTCAAAACCGCCTTGAGGCGTTCCTCAAAGTCTCCCCGATATCGGGATCCGGCAATCAGGGCACCCAGATCCAGCGCGTATATGGTGACATTCTCCAGCATTTCCGGCACTTTCCCGGCGACAATGGCTCTGGCAATGCCTTCCACAATAGCCGTCTTGCCGACCCCCGGTTCGCCGACAAACAAGGGATTGTTTTTGCGGCGACGTGCCAATACCTGCAAGGCTCTGATGACTTCCTCCTGACGCCCGATCAGCGGGTCCAGGCGTCCGGCACGGGCCATGGCATTGAGATTGCGTGCATAAGCCTGCAGAGGGTCCTTGCTGTTGCCCTTTTTTTCGGTACTCCCTTCGACTTCTTCTTCTTCCTCGTCCATGGCTTCATCCTTGCGCATTCCGTGCGCCAGATAGTTGACAACGTCAAGTCGGGTAACGTGTTCTTTCTGCAAGAAGTAAACCGCATGGGATTCGCGCTCGGCAAACATGGCGACAATAACATTGGCCCCGGAAACGGCATCCTTGCCTGCGGATTGGACATGGTAGAGGGCGCGCTGAATGACCCGCTGAAACCCTACGGAGGGCTGGGTGTTGACGGTTCCGGCGGGGCCCATGGCGGGCACCTTGCGCTCCAGAAAGTTTTGCAATTCCATGGATAGATGCTCGGCATTCCCGCCACAGGCCTTGAGTACATCCAGCCCTTCTGGGTTGTCCAGCAGAGCCAGCAGCAAATGTTCTACAGACGCATACTCATGACCGTATTGACGGGCAATCTGAAATGCCTGGTTGATGGATTTTTCCAAGGCCTTGTCAATCATTAGGACTACTCCTTTTCCATGATGCAGCGGAGTGGGTGCTGGTGTTGCCGGGCATCTGCCGTGACCAGTGCGACCTTGGTTTCGGCCAGATCATAAGGGAATATACCGCAGAGACCCTTACCCTGATGATGTACGGACATCATCACCGCAACGGCTTCCTCATGAGGTTTATGGAAATAGGCTTCAAGAACATGCACGACATAATCCATCGGCGTGAAGTCATCATTCATCAGCAATACCTTGTACATCCTCGGCTCTTCCGTCTTCGGATCACGCTCCAGGATCGTACTGCGGCGATACTGCGTTTTACTCATTTCCCAAGCTCCATGATTTACTTTGTCTGCCTTCATTGTGGCGTCTGCCCCGACCGCTGGCAAGGCGAAACCGCTTAAAAAAACAGCTCAGGCTCGATTGGATATGGGGGCGGGCACCGACAAAAAAAAGCGCCGGGAAAATCCCGGCGCCAGCAGATGCAAAACTGCTGCAATTACTTGGTAATGTTGATTTTCGCCTGACTCCGCAGCTGGGATACGAACTTGGCGGCTTCCTGCTGGGAAAGCTGGGCCTTGATGCGATCCTTCATGGCACTCAAAGGCGGCGGGGTCAAAGCACGCGTCGCCTGTACTTCAATGACATGGTAGCCGAACTGGGTCTGTACCGGACCTACAGGCTTGTCAATCGGCGCGGTTTCGATAGCCTGGGCGAAAGGCGGTACCACCATACCAGGAACAATCCAGCCGAGTTCGCCGCCATGGGCTGCACTGGCCTTGTCGATGGAGTCTTTTTCTGCCAAGGTTGAAAATTTCTTGCCAGCCTTGAGTTCAGCCATGATCTTGTCGGCTTCTGCCTTGGTTTTGACCAGAATATGCCGGACTTCGTATTCTTTTTTGCCCATGGCCTGCACAAATTTGTTGTACGCCGCCTGAATATCGGATTCGGGAACTGGATGCTCCTGAACATATTGGTCTACAGCGGCATCTGCCAATATCTGGCGCTTGGCCATAGCCAGTCGTTCTTTGACATCAGGAGACTGAGCCAGGTTATGGCTGGTGGCATACTGGGACAGGACTTCCATGTTGACCAGATTCTGCACGACCTGCTCGTGGGCATTGGGCTCTTTGGCCAGCGCCGGACTCATGGACATGATGGCCTGGACTTCACTATTGTCGATGGGGGTACCGTTGACAGTGGCTACAGGAGCAGCAAAAGCAGGTACTGCAAAAGCGCTGAGAGTGGCAGCAAGAATGACCGCGCGAAGTTTCATAAATTTTCCTTCAGGTTAAGTAATGCTCCCCTATTATCCATAGTCACAGACAAAGGGGAAGTGTTAGCAGGAACTACGTTGCAGTGGAATTTCTGTTTCCTGTCTTTTTTCAGGACCCAGAAGGAGTTCCACCAAGGTAAGGGCAAAGTCCATAGCCGTACCGGGACCACGTGAACTGATTAGTGGACCATCAACGACTACGGCAGAACTTTCATAATGATATTCCTTGCTGAGCGGATCCAGCACTCCCGGGTAGGCCGTTACATGGCGGTTTTCCAACAAGTGTTGGCGGGCCAGCAAACCCGGTGCCGCACAAATGGCCGCAATCAGTTTCCCCTGCTGTTTCCGCTGAAGCAGCAACTCCCGAAGAGGGCTGTGTTTTTCGAGGTTTTCAACGCCGGCTGCTCCTCCGGGAAGCACAATCACGTCCACCTCGGTAGCGGCCAGCTCATCCCAGGTGGTGTCGGGGATCAGGCAGAGGCCGCGACCACCGGTGACCGGCCCCGGGCGCAACGCGACGATCGTCACCTGACATCCGGCACGGCGCAGAATGTCACTACAAATAACGACTTCCATATCTTCAAAGCCGTCGGCGACCGGTATGAGTACCTGAATGGCTGAAGACATTAGACAGCAACCTCGTAATTTTTACCTAAGTGCATGATTATCAAGTCCGCTCATTTCAGAAACCACGGTGCTTTGACCGCATTTTCATGGGATTTATCCCGATTCAAATTTATTGGCCAGAGGCAACAGACAAGGGAATCACTTCCTGAACGCTATGACCATTTTCATCAACAGGTACTGCCTGTTTTTCGAGAATTGCCAAAGCCTCGCGCAAAACATAATCTTTTCCCAGATTCGGTTTGAGGACGCTGGCAGCTTCCATGGCCTCTTCCGAAGCAGAGCCACTACTGGTTTTTGCTGTGACGAGGGCGGGCTTGCTGGCCGGTGCCGTAATGGTGTACTGCGGTTTTACCTTGCTGCAAGTGTCGGGAGCTTTGAGAACGCCCTGTAATTCCGATTCCTTGAGCAGATCTTCATCCATCGCTCGCAGCTGGGGATTGGCAGGCTGAATTTCCACATTGGGCACAATGCCCTGACTTTGAATGGAGCAACCCGCCGGCGTGTAGTACAGAGCGGTGGTCAGTTTGAGCGCGCCACCATTACTCAGGGGGATGACGGTCTGGACAGAACCTTTACCAAAACTGCGCTGCCCCATGACGAGGGCACGGTGGTCGTCCTTGAGTGCGCCAGTGACAATTTCGGCAGCCGAAGCAGAGCCGCCATTGATCAAGACGATCATGGGCGCGCCGTGAAGATAATCCGGGCCATGTGCCGTAAAGCGCATGTCGCTGTCGGGGGTTCGCCCTTTGGTGTAAACAATCAGTCCCTTGTTTAAAAAGGTATCTGCGGTTTCTACACCGGCGCCAAGGACCCCACCGGGATTATTACGTAAATCCAGAATCAGACCTTTCAGGTGTCCATGAGCGGTTTTTTCCAGTTGCTCCACGGCCTGGCGCGTTTTCCGACCGGTGTTTTCCTGGAACTGACTGATGCGAATATAGCCATAATCCGGTGCCAGCATGGCTGAGCGTACACTCTGAACCTTGATAATGGCGCGGGTAAGGGTCAAGTGGATGGGCTGATTCTGATGCGGACGCAAAATGGTCAGGGTGACCTGAGTGCCCGGTTTGCCGCGCATCATGTCCACGGTTTTTTGCAGACCAATACCCTGCAGTGCCTTGCCGTCAATTTTGACAATCAGGTCTCCGGGTTCGACGCCAGCTTTGGCGGCAGGAGTGCCATCAATAGGAGCGACGACCTTAAGCACACCATGATCTCCGGTCACTTCAATGCCGAGGCCACCAAACTTGCCATCGGTGACCACCTGCATCTCCTTGAATTCTTTGGGCGTCAGGTAAGCGGAGTGCGGGTCGAGGGCGCTGACCATGCCACTGATGGCACCGGTCATTAATTTTTTGTCAGAAGTAGGGTCCACATAATTGGATTTGACGATTTCAAAGACCTGACTGAGGGTCTGGATTTGTTCCAGGGGGATGTGGTTCTGATCCGCATCTGCGTAAGCACTACCCGCGTAACTGCTGCCCAGGCCCAGCATCAACACAACACTGAGCTTGAGCCATGTGCCAGCTGGGCGCGACAGGATGCGATTGAGCGGGATCATAATGCATTTCTCCAAAAAGCATGGGTCCGGTTTCCAGGAATCGGAGGATCCGGATGAAATTCAGTTGTGAATGTAATCCAGAGGATTGACGGGATGACCGGCGTTGCGAATTTCAAAGTAAAGTCCATCATTACCCAGTTCACCGCCACTGCCTACCGTGCCTACCTGATGCCCTGCAGCGATTTGTTCACCGACATGGGCATCGGTGGAACCCAGATGTCCATAGATGCTGAGCAGGCTATGACCAATCTGGACAATCACAATTTGTCCGTAACCTCTGAGCGGGCCAGCATAAAGTACCATGCCGGGAGCAATGGCGCGAACCGGTGTTCCTTGTGCCGCCTGAAAAGTAATACCCTGCCAGTCGAGACCGCCGGTTACGCGCGGACTGCCATAGCGTGCGGTAATGGGACCGTTAACGGGTGCCGGATAACGGCCATGGCCGATGATCGGGGTGCTGGGCGGGCTGATGCTCGGGCTGGGAGCAGGCCGAGGTGCTGGCGGCGGAGGTATCGAGGGTGAGACCGCTGCCGGAACAGGTTTCTGGGGAACCGTGGTAATGTGCGGCGGATGAACTTCGGTCGTCGGAGGTGCAGCATTTTCGGCAGCACGTTGGACTTGTTCCGCACGCTGTTGTTCCTCGGCTTTTTGCACGGCTGCAGCGCGTTGTTCGGCACGCTTTTCCGCAGCCAGGCGGCGTTGTTGGGCAGCTCTTGCCTCGGCGGCGGCGCGTGCTTGCGCTGCCGCACGCGCCGCCGCTTCGGCCGCTGCCTTGCGTCGCGCTGCTTCGGCAACAGCCTCCTGGTGTCGGAACTGAACCACCAGGCGACTCACCAAGCCATTAAGAATATTGGCGTTAGCCTGTAATTCGGCAATTTTGGCCTTGTCTTTGGCGATCCGGTCGGTCAGCTGATTTTCGAGAGTGGCATGTTGCTGACGCTGCTGGTTCAGGGTATTTTCCTGGGCCTGGATTTGCGTGGCGAGTTTCACTAATCCCGCTTCTCTCAGCTCTACCTGGTGTTGTGTCTGAACGATTTGTGCCGCCGTATTTTGGGTTTTTACAATGAGCGTGCTGCGGGCTTTGGCCAGGGAAGCGTAATAAACACTCATCCGTCCCAATTCTCCGGGCTTTTCGGTTTGTAGCCAGACCGCGAGGGGGGTTGTCCCACCGAGCATGTAAGCCCCCCGCAATTGTTTACCCAGAATTTCTTTCTGCTGGACCAACTCTGCCTGCAATGCCGTTATTTTTTGTTTCAGTTCATTCAGTTTTAATTGGGTTTGTTGTTGTTGCGCCTGAATGTCAGCCAGCTTTTTTCGGGTCGTCGCAATTTTTAGATCAAGCGTTTTGATTTCGTCGCGCAGCTCCGCCTGGGTTTTTTGACCGGCGTTCAGATGGGCCTGAATTTGCCCCAGATTCTCGTGGAGATGCTCCAGTTTTTCGCGACTGTTTTGGATTTTTTCCTGAAGCGAACTGGCATCTGCTCCCAGTGGGAGTAATCCGGTCAGTATCAGCAGAGTAACCGAACGGAGCAAAATCCTCGAGGTCATTTAGGCAGTCTGCACCAGATTTTTTCCGCCCATTTCCGGTGGTTTGGGCAAACCCATAAGATGCAGAAGCGTTGGCGCCAGATCTTCCAGAGCACCGCCCGACAATAGCTCGGCAGGACGTCCAATATACAACAGGGGGACCGGGTTGCAGGTATGCGAAGTGTGTGCCTGACCACTTTCGGTATCCAGCATCTGCTCAACATTCCCATGGTCTGCGGTAATCAGAACTTCTCCACCGACATTACGTACGGCGCTGACAATACGTCCGAGGCTTTGATCGACGGCCTCTACTGCCGCAATGGCGGCACTGAGTTTGCCGCTGTGACCAACCATATCGGGGTTGGCAATATTGCAGATGATGGCATCATATCGGCGACTTTCCACCTGCTCTACCAGCGCATCCGTCAGAGCGTTCACACTCATTTCCGGCTGCAGATCGTAGGTGGTGACCTTGGGAGAAGGAATCAAAATCCGGTCTTCGCCAGGATAAACGGTTTCGTCGCCACCATTCAGAAAGAAGGTTACATGCGCGTATTTTTCTGTTTCGGCAATGCGTAACTGATGTAATCCGTGTTGGGCAAGCCATTCCCCGAAGGTGTTTTTGAGCCGGGTCGGAGGAAAAGCCACATGGACGTCAAAATGTTCACTATATTCAGTGAGTGTCACAAAATCTGCGAGTTTGGGCGTGGCCTGACGGGGAAAGCCGTCGAAGTCGGGCTCAATGAAGGGGCGGGTAATCTGCCGGGCGCGATCAGAACGAAAGTTCATGAACAGGACGGCGTCATGATCCTTAATACAGATGGGTGTGCCGCCGATTTGTGAGGGGGCAACAAATTCATCACTTTCGCCCCGGGCATAAGCGGCGGCCAGCGCCTCCTGACCCGTGGCATAGTGGGTACCTTTGCCAAGAGTAAGCAAATCATAAGCCTGTTGTACCCGATCCCAGCGATGATCCCGATCCATGGCATAAAACCTACCAATCAGCGAGGCCAGTTCGCCACCGTGGGTTTTCAATTCGGCTGACAGTTTTTCCAGAGAATTTTCCGCGCAGCGGGGTAGGGTGTCGCGTCCATCCAGAAAAGCATGTACGTACACCCGTTCCGCTCCCCGACTTCGAGCCAGACGCAGGGCGGCAAACAGGTGTTCTTCGTGGGAATGAACCCCCCCCGCCGAGAGTAATCCAAGGATATGGACC
Source organism: Acidithiobacillus sp. HP-11 (assembly GCF_015100075.1). NCBI lineage: Bacteria > Pseudomonadati > Pseudomonadota > Acidithiobacillia > Acidithiobacillales > Acidithiobacillaceae > Acidithiobacillus > Acidithiobacillus sp. HP-11. Next base: position 20,781 of record NZ_JACKYY010000023.1, on the reverse strand, counting down.
GCTCCGCCCTGAGCTTTGGCCGTATCAACTGCCGCACAAAGTGCGCTGTTTTTATAGAAACTTGCGTCCATGATGCCACGGTTGATGCGTTCGTATTCCTGGTAAACAACCCGTCCGGCCCCGATATTGATATGCCCGACTTCACTGTTGCCCATCTGTCCGCCGGGCAACCCTACGGAAGCCCCGGAGGCATTGAGGAGGTTATGAGGATGGCTACGCCACCAGCCGTCCCAGTTAGGCGTATGGGCCAGGGCAATGGCATTGTTTTCAGGATCTTCGCGATAACCCCAGCCATCCAGGATCAGCAACAGTACGGGGCGCGGTGTGTGGGCCATCAATTTCCTCTAAACCGGGAAGGAATACAAATTAAGGACGCATTAAAGCAGATCAGGCGAATTCTGTCATGGGGTCATCACCAGGGGTTTGAGATGCCAGATATCGGCATTATATTCCCGAATGGTGCGGTCGCTGGAAAAGACACCGCTGGCAGCACTGTTCAAAATACTCAGACGCTGCCATTCGGTCTGGTCACGCCACAATGCTGCTGCCTCCTGTTGTTTCAGCTTATAGCTGGTGAAGTCGGCCAGTACCATCCAGGGATCATGCGGATTATTGAGGGTGTGCATGATGGGATCAAAAATGCCCGGTTCAAAGGCATTGAAATACCCGCTGTGCAGGAGATCCATCACTCTCTGCAGATCGTGGTCGGCCTGCAAATAAACTTCTGGATGATAGTTGCCCCTTAACTGACTGACTTCCTGGGCATTCAGGCCAAACAGAAAAAAGTGTTCGGGCCCGACGGCATCGCGTATTTCAATATTGGCACCATCCAGCGTACCAATCGTCAGTGCGCCGTTCATCATGAACTTCATGTTGCCGGTTCCTGAGGCTTCCTTGCCTGCCGTGGAAATTTGCTCGGACAAATCGGTGGCTGCACAAATCTGTTCCATAAGGGAAACCCGATAGTCCGGCAGGAAACAGACCCGCAAGCGACCGGCGGTATCGGCATCATGATTGACCACGTTGGCAATGTTGTTGATGAGTTTGATGATCCGCTTGGCCATGAAATAACCGGGGGCGGCTTTCCCGGCGAATAGCACATTACGCGGGGTGACTTCGGAGCCTTCACCGCGTTTGATGCGATCATAAAGGTGAATGACATGGAGGGCGTTGAGCAGTTGCCGCTTGTATTCATGAATGCGTTTGACCTGGGTATCAACCATGGCACCCGGAATAAAATGCACACCGGTTTGTTCCAGAACCAGTCTGGCGAGGCGGGCCTTGTTAATTTGGCGAACCGCATCCCAGCGTTTGCGGAACGTGGCGTCTTCTGCAAAGGGGGCCAGGGCCTTGAGATGATCCAGGTCGTTCTTCCAGTCAGGACCAATTTGCTCGGTAAGCAGTTCCCGCAAGGCGGGGTTGGCCCACTGCAACCAGCGCCGGGGCGTGACGCCATTGGTTTTGTTGTTGAACTTTTGGGGCCAGAGCTTGTGGAAGTCGGCGAATAGCTCGTCGCAAAGCAGTTCCGTGTGCAGTGCGGCTACGCCGTTGACGGAAAAGCTCCCCACCACCGCCAGGTGGGCCATGCGGACCATTTGTTCGCCATTTTCCTCGATGATGGACAGGCGTTGTAGTAAGGCATTATCCCCTGGCGCCCGACGGGCCACTTCCTGCAGGAAACGGCCATTGATTTCAAAAATGATTTCCAGAAGGCGCGGCAGGAGCTGGCGAAACAGGCGTACCGGCCAGCGTTCCAGAGCTTCTGGAAGCAGGGTATGGTTGGTATAGGCCATGGTGTGGCTGGTAATTTTCCAGGCGCTATCCCAGTCCAGGCCATGTTCATCCATCAACAGGCGCATCAGTTCCGGTACTGCGCAACTGGGATGCGTATCGTTGAGCTGAAAACAGTGATGTTCGGCAAAATGGGTAAAATTTTCACCATGTACAGCGACCCAGTCGGCCATCACATCCTGTAGACTGGCCGAGGCCAGAAAATACTGCTGACGCAAACGCAGTTCCTTACCATTTTCACTGCTGTCATTGGGGTAAAGCACCATGCTGATATGTTCAGCATTATTTTTGGCCGCTACGGCTTCGGGATAGGCACCCGCATTGAATTCGCCGAGATCAAATATATCGGTGGAGGCAGCGCGCCACAGTCGCAGGGTGTTGACGACCTCATTGCGATAACCCGGTATGGGAATGTCATAAGGGACAGCGAGGACATCGTGGGTATCCACCCAACGATGATGTAATTTGCCCTGAGCATCCTTATAGACATCGCTGCGCCCGAAAAAATGAATATGACGCACGCGTTCTGGTCGTTTCAGTTCCCAGGGGTAACCATTTTTCAGCCAGTGGTCGGGTTCTTCGACCTGCTCACCCCCCCCGAATTTCCTGACGAAACATGCCATAACTGTAGCGTATGCCATAACCCGTGACGGGGAGCCCCAGTGACGCACAACTATCGAGAAAGCAGGCAGCCAGACGACCCAAACCGCCATTTCCCAAGCCGGCATCGGGTTCGGTCTCAATGATGTCCGTCAACTGCCGGTGTTCCTGTTCAAGCGCTGCTCCTGCCGCTTCTTCCAACCCCAGATTAAGTAGGGCGTTACCCATGGTGCGGCCCAGCAAAAATTCGAGGGACAGGTAGAAAGTACGTTTGCCTTTCTCTTCCATAACTTTCTTGTGGGTTTTTTTCCAGCGTTCCACCAGACGATCACGCAGGCTCATGGATAGCGCGGTATATACATTAATTTTTGAACCGGTTTCTGCCTCTGCACCCAAGGTATGAAACAGGTAATGACGGGTATCGGAGCACAGGCTGCTGGCATCCATACCAAGAGGGGGTAAGACACAGACGATTTTCGCAGGACGTCTGGCAGGCATGATGTGGCTCCTCATGTGCGGATGGTCGACACCCCCATCATAGAATGATGTTATGGGGAATTGAAAGGGGTTATGGTGTTGGAATTTGCAGATATTTCATGGATGGGCACTATTTCAGATCAGCGTGGCAAAGATGCTAATCTTGAGGTGACAAAAATATATCTGGCCAGATCTCCGGTCAGCGTTTCATCCTCTTGAAAAGGAGTCGTCCATGGCTAAATCTTTGGCGGATTTTATACGCAGTGCGCGCAGTCAGATTCGTGAAGTGGATTGCGATACTCTGGAAGACTGGTTGCGTACCCGCGACGACTTGGTGCTGGTGGATGTGCGGGAAGCCCATGCTTTTGTCGAGGGGCATCTACCGGACGCTATTCATGTTCCCCGAGGCTATCTGGAAGCCCTCGCTGATCCGGATTACGGGCATTGCCACCCGGTGTTATCCCAGGCGCGGGATCAGGTGGTGGTGTTGTATTGTGACAGCGGAACGCGTTCCGCACTTTCTGCCGTCACTTTGCAGGAAATGGGTTTTAACGAGGTATATAACCTGGGTGGCGGCATCAATGTCTGGGATGCAGAAGATAAGCCCATTGTGACCTGATGCGTTGACCTTCAATCGGGCCGCTGGCAGCGGCCCGATTGAAGCGACGGCATCAATTACTCAATCTGGCTTCCAAAATTTTCCTGGTAACGTTTTTTGAATTCGCTCCAAGTGAAATGATGATTTTGGGTGCCAGCCGTTTCGATTTTGTAGGCGCCCATCAACGAGGCAATTTTACCACTGGTTTCCCAGCCCAGATTATGTTCAAGGCCGTAAAGCAAACCTGCCCGATAGGCGTCGCCGCAACCGGTGGGATCAAGTACGGCCCTGGGTTTTGCTGCAGGAATGTGGGTTTCCTGGTCTTCGTGATAGATGACGGAACCCTGTTCGCCTTTGGTGACGATCAGCGCTTTCAGGCGCTGGCGTAACTCCGCGACGCTCAAGCCGGTACGGGCCTGAACCATCTGGCATTCGTAGTCATTAACCGTCAGATAGTCGGCCATATCAATGAGACGGGTCAGGGTTGCTGCGTCAAACAGCGGCAGCCCCTGTCCGGGATCAAACAGTGTGGGAATGCCTGCGCGGGTCAAGTCCTCCAGATGCTGGATCATGGCCCCCAAACCATCGGGTGAGACAATGGCCCAGTGCACATCGCTGGGGATTTGCCCGTCCAGATGGTTTTCCTGGGCCATAAACATTGCACCGGGATGAAAAGCGGTGATCTGATTGTCGTCCAGATCGGTGGTGATAAAGGCCTGCGCCGTATAATGATCGGGGAGGATGCGAATCAGATGGGTATCCAGGCCCTGCTGTTTGATGTGCTCAAGGTAGGGTGTGAAATCCTGGCCAGCGGTGCCGGCAATGACGGGGTTTCCTCCCAGCAGCTTGAGATTGTAAGCAATGTTACCGGCACAACCGCCAAAATCGCGACGCATTTCCGGTACGGTAAAAGACACATTCAGCATGTGTACTTGCTCAGGCAGGATGTGGGCCTTGAAACGGTCCTGAAACACCATAATGGTATCAAAGGCCAGTGATCCGCAGACGAGTGTGGACATGGCAACTCCTTGTTGGGTTTTTGTCAAATTGTTGGGTTGGGTGTGGTATTTTTGCTGAAAACAGACTATTATCATAACAGGTTTTTATGAATTGTGTTGTCCTGTCCGGGGTGGGTCTGGTCATGAACAGGGGTTTGCGTACATTGCTGGCGGTTTCCATGCTGGCTCTTGCCGTTCCGGCTTGGGCTGAGGGTTCTGCTGCCCACGATCAGACCTATGTGAACCTTTTCGGGGGTAATACTTTTTTCAGCGGTGCTACTGGGCTCGCTCATCATGATGGTAATGCGGTGCTGGGATTGCGTTTGGGGCAACGTCTCAGTGCGCATCTGGGTGTCGAGGCGCAGGTGGCTGCGGCTTTTGCCCATTTGCAGGACGCTGCACCCAATGCTGACGCTAACCAGTACAGTGGCGCGCTGCTCGGCAATGTGTACGCCTTTGCCGGCCCGGACACCCCCTATGTTTCTCTGGGTCTGGGTGCTTCCAGTAATCGCTTTAATCAGGATCTGGGGCGCGGTACTTCGCTGATGGGCGTATTGGGACTGGGTTATCAATATTCCCTGGGGGATCATTTTGGGTTGCGCCTGGATGTCCAGGATCAACTGCTGTTCAATACCCCGACGCCCAGCGCCGCAAACCTCAACAATGTGCAGGTGACGGGCGGTATTTCCTATTTTTGGGGCGGCAGCAAAAAATCGGCCTTTCCAGTCATCGGTCCTGCCCATCCCTGAAGCTTGAGTGGATTTTGTTTGCGGGGTGAGCGTCTTTCACTTCGCTTGGCCGTGTATCCTTTGCTATAGTGCGCTCTGTCCCCGTCGACGATCAATTCATCGGCCACGCCAGCAAGGAGCCTGAACGCATGTCCAAAAGCCATCTTTTTACTTCTGAGTCTGTTTCCGAAGGTCATCCCGATAAGGTCGCAGACCAGATTTCCGATGCCATCCTTGATGCCATTCTGGCGCAGGATCCGCGTGGTCGGGTAGCCGCTGAAACCCTGATTACTACCGGCCTTATTGTTCTGGCCGGCGAAATTACGACGACGGCTACCGTCGATTACGCAGACGTTGCCCGTCAGACGGTGCGCCGGATTGGCTATGATTCATCGGAAATGGGCTTTGACTGGGCCTCCTGCGCAGTGATGCAGACGCTCGACAAGCAGTCTCCGGATATTGCCCAGGGTGTGAATGAAGGGGCCGGTCTGGATCTGGACCAGGGCGCTGGTGATCAGGGTCTCATGTTTGGTTTTGCCTGTGATGAAACCGACGTGCTGATGCCAACTCCCATTTATTTTGCCCATCGTCTGACCGAACGCCAGGCTCTGGTACGTAAGGATGGCCGCCTGCCCTGGTTACGTCCCGACGCCAAAAGTCAGGTGACGGTGCGTTACGAAGATGGTCGCCCGGTGGCTATTGATGCCGTCGTCCTCTCCACCCAGCACAGCCCAGATATCAGTCATGCCGATCTGGTGGAAGCGGTGCGGGAAGAAATCATCAAGCCGGTATTGCCGCCGGAAATGCTGCACAAGGATACCAAATATCTGATCAACCCCACCGGACGCTTTGTCATTGGCGGACCCGTAGGCGATTGTGGCCTGACGGGCCGCAAAATCATTGTAGACACCTACGGTGGTCAGGGCAGTCACGGTGGTGGTGCTTTTTCAGGTAAGGATCCTTCCAAGGTAGACCGATCTTCTTCTTACGCCGGTCGTTACGTTGCTAAAAATATTGTTGCTGCAGGTCTGGCGAGTCGCTGTGAAGTTCAGGTGGCTTATGCCATTGGGGTATCCCAGCCGGTCAGCCTGATGGTTGATACTTTTGGCACCGGTAAAATTGATGATGATCGCATCGCGGCGCTGGTCCGTGAGCATTTTGATCTGCGTCCCAAGGGTATTATTCAGATGCTGGATCTGCTCCGTCCGATTTATGGTAAAACCGCTGCTTATGGGCATTTCGGTCGTGAAGAACCGGAATTTACCTGGGAACGTACCGACAAGGCTGCAGCCTTGCGGGATGCTGCTGGATTGCGATAAAAAGACCTCTGCGCGGAGAACCTCTCCGCCGGAAGTTCGGGCCGAGGAGCGCTGCAGTCGCCAGGTCTCTGGTGGTCAGGCTCGGCCCGTTTTCCTTCGTGTAAAACCGCGCTCGCTTTCATGATCAAAGGAACTACCTACATGAATGCTGTGCTTAAAACGGGTGAAGACTTTAAAGTGGCTGATATGTCTCTGGCCGCCTGGGGACGTAAGGAAGTCCGTATTGCTGAAACGGAAATGCCGGCATTGATGGCTATCCGCCGGAAATATCAGGCTCAGCAGCCCTTGCAGGGTGCGCGTATTGCGGGCTGCATTCATATGACCATCCAGACCGCTGTACTTATCGAAACCCTGGTGGCTTTGGGGGCTGAAGTGCGCTGGTCTTCCTGCAACATTTTTTCTACGCAGGATCAGGCTGCAGCAGCTGTTGCAGCCGCAGGCGTTCCTGTTTTTGCCTGGAAGGGCGAAAGCGAGGAAGAATACTGGTGGTGCGTAGAACAGACCATTATGGGTCCTGACGGCTGGCGCCCCAATATGCTGCTGGATGATGGTGGAGACCTCACAGGATTGCTCCATGAGAAGTATCCCGAGTTGCTGGAGGGCATCCATGGTGTTTCCGAAGAAACGACCACAGGTGTGCATCGTCTTTGGGAAATGGCCAGGGAAGGCAAGCTCAAGGTGCCGGCCATCAATGTCAACGACTCGGTGACCAAAAGCAAAAATGACAACAAATACGGTTGTCGTCACTCCCTCAATGATGCCATCAAGCGAGCCACGGACCATTTGTTGTCTGGTAAGCGCGCCCTGGTTCTGGGCTATGGGGATGTGGGCAAGGGCTCGGCAGCCTCCCTGCGTCAGGAAGGCATGATTGTGCGCGTCACCGAAGTGGATCCCATTTGTGCCATGCAGGCCTGCATGGATGGGTATGAAGTGGTTTCGCCCTACAAAAAGGGTATCAACGATGGTACCGATGCCTGTATTGATCGGGATCTGCTGGGCCAGACGGACTTACTGGTTACTGCTACCGGTAATTACAATGTCTGCGATGCGGGCATGTTGAAGGCCCTCAAGAAAGGCGCTGTCGTTTGTAATATTGGTCATTTCGATAATGAAATTGATACGGCTTTCATGCGTGCGAACTGGGCCTGGGACGAGGTTAAGGCTCAGGTGCATAAAGTGTATCGTGATGCGCCGGCAGGCAGGGACTTTGATGCAGACAGTGATGATTACCTGATTCTCCTTTCTGAAGGCAGACTGGTGAATCTGGGCAATGCTACCGGGCATCCCAGTCGCATCATGGATGGTTCTTTTGCCGATCAGGTGTTGGCGCAGATACATCTTTACGGGGAGCGCTTTGCTGATCTGCCTGCCGCACAGAAGTCTTCGCACATCAGCGTCACCGTCCTGCCGAAAACCCTGGATGAAGAAGTGGCCCGTTACATGGTGGAAGGTTTTGCCGGGGTGCTGACCCAGTTGACAACAGCTCAAGCCGAATATCTGGGCGTTGACGTCCACGGGCCTTTCAAGAACGACGCGTATCGTTACTGATGGCGCACTCCGTCGAGTTTTTTCCGCCCAAAAATGCTGCAGGCGAGGAGCGCCTGCGCGAAACCATTGCTGCTCTGTTACCTTTGGGGCCGGAATATGCCTCAGTGACTTTTGGGGCTGGTGGTTCCACCCGTGAACGAACTTTTGCCACGGTGGACATGATCCGCAAGGACTATGATCTGGAAGCTGTTCCGCATCTTTCGTGCATTGGCTCAACGGAATCGGGTATCCGGGAGATTCTGGAAGATTACCGGGCCCAAGGTATTCAGCGCATTGTCGCCCTGCGTGGTGATTTACCAGAAGGCATGAGTAACCCTGGTCATTTTGAATATGCAGCCGATCTGGTGGGTTTTATCCGTCAGTTCGGCGGTTTTAAAATTTATGTAGCCGGTTATCCGGAAGTGCATCCCAAGGCCGTTTCTGCTGAAGAGGATTTGCAGCATCTAGTGGAAAAGGTGCAGTCGGGTGCAGATGCGGTTATCACCCAGTATTTTTATAATCCCGATGCGTACTTGCAGCTCCGGGATGATTTACAACGGCGGGGCGTTGAGGTGCCGATTGTAGTGGGTGTCATGCCCATCACAAATTTTGAACAGATTTCCCGTTTTTCGGCCATGTGCGGAGCCGAATTACCGCAATATCTGCGGCGCCGCATGGAAGCTTATGGGGAAGATCTGCAGTCCCAATATCAGTTGGGGATTGAGTTGCTGAGTCGGCAGTGTGAGACATTACTTGCGCAAGGCGCACCCAGCCTGCATTTTTATACGCTGAATCAGTCCGAGGCGACTACGGCCATCTGGCAGAATCTCGGGCTTTAAGTACTTTTGACGCCATTATCGAAGCCTCGAAAGCGTTGGTAATGGCGTGTTTTATGTTGACCGGCTGATAACCTTTGTTAAACTGGATTCAAGACGGCCATGGAATATATTGGTCAGCAAAAGAATTTTTCACTATAAGAGGTTCATACCATGTCTAAAAAGTATCCTGTTGTTGCGGTCACCGGCTCTTCGGGAGCTGGTACAACTACGGTCAAACATGCATTTCATGACATTTTCCGGCGCCTGAAGGTCAATCCGGTCATCATTGAAGGAGACAGTTTTCACCGTTATAACCGGGCGGAAATGCGTGAAGCCATTGCCAAAGCAGCAGCAGAAGGTAAGACCATCAGCCACTTTGGTCCCGAAGGTAATGATTTTGAGTCTCTGGAACGTCTGTTCCGTAGTTACGGAGAGACCGGTCATGGCCAGATGCGTTACTACGTGCATGATGATGAGGAAGCGGAACTGCGGGGTAGTGCTCCGGGAACCTTTACGCCATGGCAGGATATGCCTACTGGCACCGATCTGCTTTTTTATGAAGGGCTGCACGGCGGGGTGAAAACCGAAGATGTGGATGTCGCCAATTATGTGGATCTTCTGGTTGGTGTCGTGCCGGTTGTGAATCTCGAATGGATCCAGAAAATTCATCGTGATAATTCCCAGCGTGGGTATTCAGCGGAAGCCATTGTGGACACAATTTTGCGCCGCATGCCCGATTATATTAATCATATAACCCCCCAGTTTTCGCGCGCGCATATCAACTTTCAACGTGTCCCTTTGGTGGATACATCCAATCCTTTCATTGCCCGGGATATTCCCACACCTGATGAGAGCATGGTAGTCATTCGCTTTCGGGATCACAAAATTGAGCATTTCCCGACCTTATTGCAAATGATTCCCGGAAGCTTTATGTCGCGCTCCAATACCCTGGTTATTCCGGGTACGAAAATGGGCTTCGCCATGGAAGTGATTCTCGGTCCGCGCATTGAACAGATGCTGGATGAAAAAAAAGAAGCACTCTGATAGCGCGTTAGTTTCATCCTGGTGACATCCGGTATCGGTAACATCGATACCGGATTTTTTATGTCCTGCATTTTAAGCCAGAGAAGGCAGATCAGCAGTTTCTGTCATGACGAAACTGTAGAGATGTCATGACGTGTCATGCAGAATCAGAAGAAATACAAACAGTTCTATTTGTATGATGTGTTGATGCTTGTTCATAATAAACAAGTTGTTACAAATAATTCTTGTGTGTTGTAGAGGTTTCTGAGATTTTGGCCCCTTTCTTGCTCTTAAGTTTTTTGAGTGCTCTGGCATTCAAGAACCGCTTAACGGCTAGGAGGAGGTATGAAAATTATGGGTAAGTCTGCGAAATCACCCGCTACAAAAGCAGTCATTCTGGCAGTGGCCTGCACGTTGGGTGCAATGGTCCCTGTGGCCGCCAATGCGGCGATAGGTTCGGCCTGTTTATTTGGCCAGGGCCGTATTTTGGGCACCGGAGCAGTAACAGCGATAGACGGTGCTGCTGGTGGTGGTATCAACCCCTGGGCAGTGATTTCGGGTTATGGCACCAATCAGCAAATTGGCGCGACCGCTTTTTATTCACATGTATTGCTGAACAACTATAACTTGAACGCTTACGGCGCATCGGTCGGATTATTCAACCGGGTTGAGATCTCTTTTGCCCGGCAGGGGTTTAGTTTAGGTAATACAGGGCAGGTACTTGATAATAAGATTCTTGGCACAGCAGTAACAACACCAGGTGTATCCTTCCCGTACGGAACGACGACCACAGCGGGTTTGACTGCCGATAAAGCATTTGCCGGGGGTCCCGCATTTTTTGGTAGCAATTACGATTTAAATCAGGATATCGTAGGTCTGAAGGTGCGTCTCTTCGGGAATGTTATTTACGATCAAAACTGGTGGGAACCACAGGTATCCGTGGGTGTCGATTTCCACCACAATGAGATGCCCAAAGATTTTGCAGCGACACTGGGTGTTAAGCGTAATGGCGTCAGCTATTATCTATCGGCTACTAAAGTCTGGATTAACGGTATATTCGGGTTGACGACTTTAGCGGATGTAAATATTGATGTTACCAACGCCAATCAGCAAGGCTTGCTGGGTTTCGGTGGCGTCAATGGTATGGGTTACAAAGTATTGCCGGCTGCTTCGGTGGGTGTTTTTCTGAACCGCCATGTGGTCTTGGGTGCTGAGTATCGAGATATGCCACAAAATCAACTCATAGCAGCTTCTGGTACAGTTGTTACGCCGGGAGGAGGTATTCCTCTACATTTGGGTGCTGTCGGTGATGCGGTATCCAAAACGAGTGCCTGGAAAGACGTTTATGTCGCTTGGTTCCCCTACAAGCAGCTTTCACTGACAGCAGCCTATGTGGATTTGGGTACTATTGCCACAGAAAAGAACCAAAACGGTCTGTATTTATCTCTGACCAGCAGCTTTTGACCTAATTTAAGAGGAGTTTACCATGTCATTTATACCAACCTCTTCCCGTCTTTCGGCAGTAGCCAAGGGTGTCGCTTTGGCGGCAGGGTTTACGGCTGTTGCCATGATGGGAATTTCGACCGCATCCGCTCAGGATTACTATGCCCAGTACGGCGGTAAGGCGGGCATTACCAAGCTGATTAATACGTTTGTGGGTAATGTTGCTAATGACCCGCACATCAACTACTACTTCGCACATACCAATATCCCCCACCTGAAGTACGAATTGGTGCAGCAGGTGTGTATGGCGGTGGGCGGTCCCTGCAAATACACCGGCCTGAGTATGCGTAAAGCCCATGAAGGGATGGGTGTTACTACGGCAGCCTTCAACTATCTGGCCCAGGACATGATGGATGCGATGCAAACCCAAAGGATTCCCATGTCGGCGCAGAATTACCTGATTGCTATTCTGGCTTCCATGGAACCACAAATCGTCACCGCTAACGGCCCCTTGGGCTGAAAAGGGACATCAAGTAAATGTTGTATGCAGTCTCCTCCTCCCGCTAGCAAAATCGGGAACTTCAGGCTCCATCCTGGATGGGGCCTATTTTGTCATTGAATTTGTTGGTTAAAATTGTAGAAAGTGAATGCATCTACCCAAAAAATCAGCTACTAAGGAGACGTAATATGAAAAAAATATACAAGCAAACACTGGCTGTGGCAGTGGTCTTGGCCGCTGCTGGCTGTGGTACTAATCCTTTTGCCTGTTCTCCCGGGATTCCCCCGGCCGCACCGGCGGCTCCAGCCGCAAAACCCGCACCTGTGGCACCTATTGCACCGGTGCAGCATACGGTTCTGGAGAGTAAACCAATTACCATTACCGGGATTAATTTCCAGACCAATTCTTCCAAACTGATCAGCCATGATATTGCCGTGCTGGATCAGGTGGCCGATTTTGCCCATAAACATTCAGCCGCTGTTCTGGATGTGAATGGTTACTGCAGTAAAACAGGTAGTTTTGCTTACAATCAAAAACTCTCTGAGCAACGTGCACAAAGCGTTGCCGGTTATCTGGAAGCGCATGGTATAGCTGCTTCACGGATTATGACGAAGGGGCATTCCTATCTGGATCCCGTCGCCAGCAATGCGACGCCACGGGGACGTTTCCTGAATCAGCGCGTAGAAATCAATTCCAGTATCAAGGTACATAAAACTGTGTACTAACTGGCTTGATGAATCACCAGTCAAGACGTCATGATCAACAGGCAATGCGCTTAAGGTATTGCCTGTTTTTCTTTGGATCGCTTTAATCGAGGAGAATTTGTGTGCGAAGTATTCTAAAAAAACTCACAGTGGCTGGATTAACAGTGGGAATCTCAGCCTGTGGACTGTTTTCGAGTTCAGGGCCAGAGAATACGGCTATGCATTTTGTGCATGGTATGGCGAAAGGGGACATCCAGAAAGTAGACAAACTGGTTTATTGGGGACCTGAGGTGCAAAATCCTGCACAACCCTATGCACTGCGGCTCGAAGAAGCGAAAGTGAATGGATATGTGATGGCTACTTATCAGCGTCTGCAAGCTGAAGGCGGTTTGAAGGAGGCCAAAATAGTCAAAAACCAACGGACCATGATACATGGCATTGAGCATGCCACGGTGATTATCAGCCTGATTCCTGAGAAAGGAAGCCCTCGGAATACGACGTTGCAACTGGTACGCAGGGACGGGAAATGGTTCGTGAGTGTGGACTGACGGCATATCTACTGCTTCGCGAAGGGCTGGGGGTAGAGGCACGCCTGGTGCGCCTCAAAAATCGCGGGCCCTGGACGCATGTCGGGGTTTTGGTAGGTGGTGCTTTATTTGAAAGCATACCGTCTACGGAACGCACCCGAGGTGGGGTGCATATGGGTAGCCTGGACGATTTTTGTGCGCCGGAACGTGCTGTAAAAGTGGGCTACATACCGATTAGCTTGGTAGAACCACAGTGTGAAAATTTGTTTCACTGGTGTCATAAACAGGTGAAGTTGCGTATTCCTTTTGATGATAATTATGACTTGCAGGATGATCGGGCATTATATTGTTCCGAGTTTGTTTATAAGGCATTTTTGCAAATACAGATCAACCTGATCTCAGCGGAGTTAAGTACTTTATCCATACCCTTGGTAGGGGTGCGGAAGGTGGTATTTCCGGGAGATTTGATCGGAATGAAGCCGGTATTCAATAATGTTTTTACTCTACGCAGTTGATTGTCCAATTATGAATATATGATGGGGATCAATTTTCTGTTGCCTGCATCCATTCCGGCGCAGATTACGTAGAACTAAGTGGGCCCTTTATAGGCGCCTCATTCATCATTTGGGAGAATATACTATGAAATCTATGAATCGTCGTGAATGGTTGAAATCAACAGGTAAAATAGCCGCAGCGGCCGCAGTGGCTCCTTTGGTGTTTTCATCCATGGCTGAGGCTGGTACTGCAGGTGGGTTGCAAAGCAAAAGTTCTGTCAGTTATCAGGATCATCCCAGTGGCAAGGACATGTGCAGTAATTGCGCACATTTTGTACCGGGAGCCTCTCCCAGTGCGGATGGCACCTGTAAAGTGGTTGCGGGCAAAATCAGCCCACATGGATATTGCTTTGCCTATACACCTATTTCTAGCTAACGCTTAAATAAAAAAGCCCCTGAACAACAGGGGCTGCAAGCGGGGCGAGTAGAACACGTTAAAACGGTAAAAGTTAGTTCATGATCAGTGCCTGAGTCGGCAGGAACGGAAATGTTTGCCGACCAGCATGAGGAACTGGATGGTTTGCTGGGTTTCCGGTTTTTTCATCATGTCCCAGAGTCCGGCGATTCCTCCCTTGGGAATGGGGGCGCTGGCGGCCTCCTCAGTGGCGCCACTGAGGCAGTGCAGGAAATCGGTGAGGATATGATCCTGATCCATTTTCTCAGCGACAGCGAGCAAACGGTCCATGACCCCGGTGCGCGTTGCCCGATCCAGCAGGCACATGGCATCAGTTGCCAAAGTGGCCAGGCGTGAGACCATCTCATCATTCATAGAATCGCCAGCGGCACCCGCCATGCGGGCCAGATGAACGATGCGCTCCAGATCGCCGTTTTCGACCAGTGCCGAGATGGCCGGTAAAGCATTGACCACCTGACTGCGGTTCACCCGATCCAGTAAATCCATGCCATCGCTGGCCAGACCGGCCAAGCGACCCACCATTTCATCGCTCATGGAATCGGCGGCGGCCCCACTCAGCCGGGCCAGTTGCACGATGCGCTCCAGATCCCCGTTTTCCACCAGGGAGCTGATGGCCGGCAGGGCCCGCGCCACCTGACTGCGGGTGACCTGATCCACCAAATCCAGACCGTCGCTGGCCAACCCCGCCAGACGACCCACCATCTCATCACTCATGGAGTCTGCTGCCGCACCACTCAGTCGTGCTAGGTGCACAATGCGTTCGAGATCCCCGTTCTGCACCAGATGGACTAGGGCTTCCTGGGCGCGTTGCAGTTCATCTTCAGAAGTTTCTGCCATGACCGCAGCCATACGTCACCTCCTCAGAGTAAACCACGGGCGGTAGCCCAATAGAGTTTGTTATAGGACATCTTGAAGGCGTGTACGGCTCCGGTAGGCGCTTTCGGCTGGGGTGGGGTTTTATAATCGAACATGGCATACGTTGCCCGGTCCTTGCCCGCCTCAATGAAGCAGAACACCTTGCCATCATAACTGCGCACTGGCCGTCCCATCTTGATGACCGCCGCCACATTCTCGGCAGCCACTTCCGCTTCGAAGTGGGCGGTTGAACCGGCCTTACTGATGGGCAAATTGGTGGTATCTCCCAGTACCAGAACATTCTTGCCATGTTCTCCTTC
Organism: Acidithiobacillus sp. HP-11; assembly: GCF_015100075.1. NCBI lineage: Bacteria > Pseudomonadati > Pseudomonadota > Acidithiobacillia > Acidithiobacillales > Acidithiobacillaceae > Acidithiobacillus > Acidithiobacillus sp. HP-11. The sequence goes on along the minus strand of NZ_JACKYY010000023.1, from coordinate 5,585 downwards.
CATGTGCAGGGAAGAGCGATTGGTGGGAATCCAGCCGTTTTCACCCAGACCGTTCTTCTCGATGACTTCCTGACCCTTATGGGGCGGCACGGCTACCAGCAGATCGTATTTCACTGCTCCGCCTTCTTCACTCAGTACCTGGGCATTCTTACCATCCACTTCCTTCATGTTGAACAGGGTTTCGTATTTAATGCCCATCCGGTCAAATTCCGGCGCTGCCCACTTGGCGACATTTTCCAGACTGTGAACCCGGCCAATGGGGTAGGTGTAGTAGAACTCGGTCTTGTCCAGCAGGCCGCGATCCTTGATGAAGTCGTGCATGGCGAAAGTGATTTCCAGGGGAATCATCGGGCACTTGTGCGGCAGACCGACGGTGACCACGATGCGTCCACCCTTGAAGTCCGACAGTTGCTTGAAGAATTCTACGGCATTTTCTGCGGTATAGCAGTTGATGGAATTTTCCTTGAGACCGGGAACTTTCTCGGGCAGGGCACGCGAACCGGTCGAAATGACGATGAGGTCATACTCATGCACCTTGCCGCTTTTGCATTTGACATGGTTCTCGGCCAGATGAAATTCTTCAACCGGATCCACATGAAATTCAATCCCCGGCTCCAGCAGGCTTTGCTGTTCGCGGACCAGTTCATCGGGCGTCGCCCGACCCATGGCGACATACAACCAGCCGGGTTGATACACATGCTCATGACTGGCGGACAACATCGTGATGCGTGCCTTGCCGGTTTTCATTTCATGGTGAATACGCCGTGCCAGATGATTGGCAAAAATAGTACCGCCCATACCGCCACCTATGACCAGAATTCTCATGATGTCACTCTCCTTAGGGTTTTACGCCTGCGATTGTTTGTGCGCTTACTTGGCCTTGCGGACCCGAATGTGCCAGGTGCCTTCGCCGTCCTGCTCAGTATCTACCATTTCGTGACCGACTTTTTTGATCCACTCCGGCACATCCGCAGCAGAACCGGCATCTGTGGACAACAATTCCAGGGTGTCCCCGACCTGCATCATTTTCATGTTGGAAATCAGTTCCATCAGCGGCCCCGGACAAAAACTGCCACGGGCATCTACAACGCGTTCACTCATGTGCTCCTCCTTTTAAAAAGTCAGAATCTGACCATTTTCGGCGTCACTCAGGAATTTGGTCAGGCCCAGAGGCCCGGCTACGATTTCCTCCATGCCGTCCTCTTTGACGCCGAGAACATCCATAGCCATGGAGCAAGCCCAGATTTTGGCATCGCCCAGTTCCACCGCCTGCTCGAAAATCTGGTAGAAGGGGGGCACTTTACGTTCGGCCATGACCTCTCCCAGCTTGCCTTCAGCGGGGGCTTCCTTGCTATGACCCTTCACAAAGTAGGGGAAGGCGTTCATCGACAGAAAAATATGGACGTCGGTTCCGGATACCGCCGCTACGGACGCCGCCATGGCTGCGAATTGCAACTTCTCGCGCTCGCCACTTAAACAAATGATGTGCATGCCTGACATTTTGTCTCCCCATCGTAAGTGAATGGTTCAGTAATAGCAGTAAATATGCCAGCCTGTATGGACGTTATTAGATTGAAGCTAACTCGCTTATCACGCTAGATAATTAAAAATTAAGAATAAACTAATTAACTGTATTGCTAACTCATTTTTATATCGCGACGGATGAAATGTGTCATGACATGTCATGACATGTGCTGACAAGCAGAACACCTTGTTCATAAACAAATATAATTAAGTTATGGTAATAGAAATTTTCTTGCATCCAAAAAGAAAGAGGATGCGTATTATTTACGAAAGGATATTTTTTAGATCTTAAAAGCAGTAGCCGACCAGACGCCGAGGCAAATTATGGAAATGCAGAATCGTGACCGTACTACTCCTGATGTGCATAAGCCCACAAAAAAGCATCAGTCAGCAACTGGTCTGGATGTTCAGAGTGTTTTGAATATTCAGCAGAATCCAATGGTTTTGATTGATGACCACTACCGGATCATTGCGGCGAACCGGGCCTATCAGGAAGCCTATGGCGTGCAATCCGACGAGGTCATAGGACGTTGCTGTCATGAAATTTCCCACCATTCGCCGGTGCCTTGCCATATGCGTGGAGAAGATTGTCCCCATCAGGCTGTTTTTACAACGGGAGAAGCCCACGATGTCCGGCACATTCACTATGATCACCAGAATCATGCTGAACATGTGCGTATTCGTGGACATGCCATCAAAGATCAGGAAGGGAATACCTATCTTGGTGAGGAAATCATTCGCTTGCCGCATCAGGAAGAAGACATTACTTGTGGTGACATGCGCATGGTGGGCCGTTCTCCGGCATTCATGAAATGTCTGAATCACATTGAAATGGCGGGCCGTACGGATGCCAGTATTTTGCTTTATGGTGAAAGTGGGGTCGGCAAGGAGTTGGCAGCCAGCGCGCTGCATCAATTTTCTGCACGGGCCTCTGAAGCATTTATTACTGTGGATTGTACCTCGCTACCAGAAACACTTTTTGAAAGTGAAATACTGGGTCATGAAAGAGGTGCTTTCACAGGTTGTCTGGGACGTAAGCGTGGACTGTATGAAATGGCCGACCGGGGAACCCTGTTTCTGGATGAGGTGGGGGAATTGCCCTTAAGTATGCAGGCTAAATTATTGCGGGTTCTGGAAACCGGGACTTTCCGGCGTTTGGGGGGCTCAGAGACCTTGCATGCCGATGTGCGTATCATCGCGGCGACCAACCGTAATTTATTGGAAATGGCCGGGCAAAGACAATTTCGGGAAGATTTATATTATCGTCTCGCGGCTATTACCATTGATTTACCGCCCTTGCGGGATCGTCGTGATGATATTGCGGGTATTGCGGCGGTGTTGCTGGAACGCATTGGTAAAAGTTGGGGGGGGCAGTGGACGCTGTCGAAAGATGCAGAACGGCGCCTGTTTACTTATGATTTTCCGGGAAATGTTCGGGAGTTGCGCAATATTCTGCAAAAAGCAGCAGCACTGGCGGATGGACCGGTTATTCAGGCAAATCATCTGAATTTTACGGGAGCCAGACCAGCGTTTGAGGCGCATGCGGCTTCGCCGGGTGCAGTGAGAGATTTTGGACCTGCGCCATCAGTCCCACGCGGTGGCGCGCAACCGGATGATCTGGAGGCTTTGTTGCGTCAGTATCAAGGCAACCGGCGGAGGGTGGCGGAAACCCTCGGGGTCAGTGAGCGCACTGTTTATCGCTGGTTGCGGCGAGGTGCCTGAATCCTTCACGAAGAAGAAGATGCATTGTCTTCGTTAATTGTCTGTAGCGGGGTACAATCCTCTCAATTGATTGGGAGACACAAGCTATGACAACGTCCAAAGAGCATTTGATTATTTTTGACACTACCTTGCGCGACGGCGAGCAATCCCCGGGTGCTTCCATGACCCGGGATGAAAAACTGCGTATTGCCCAGGCCTTGGAACGCTTGCAGGTGGATGTCATTGAAGCCGGTTTTCCAGTTGCCAGCCCCGGGGATTTTGCCGCCGTGCTAGCCATCGCCAGGACCGTACGTGAAAGTCGGGTATGCGGGCTGTCGCGGGCGCGCGATGAAGACATTCGCCGTGCCGGTGAGGCGTTGAAGGAAGCCAATGCTGCACGTATTCATACCTTCATTGCCACCAGCCCGATTCATATGCAGGCAAAATTACGGATGAGCCCGGAGCAGGTTCTGGAACGTGCAGTGGCTGCGGTAAAACTGGCGCGGCAATATTGTGATGATGTGGAGTTTTCAGCGGAAGATGCGGGCCGTTCCGAGGAAGATTTCCTGTGCCGGGTGATTGAAGCAGTCATTCAAGCAGGAGCCCGTACCATCAATATTCCTGACACCGTTGGTTATAATCTGCCAGATCGCTTTGGTCAGCTAATTGCCAATTTGCGCAACCGGATTCCCAATGCCGATCAAGCCATTTTTTCAGTACACTGCCACAATGATCTGGGCCTGGCGGTGGCCAACTCCCTGTCTGCTGTGCAGCATGGTGCCCGACAGGTTGAATGCACGATCAACGGTCTGGGTGAACGGGCGGGTAATGCCGCCCTGGAAGAAATCGTGATGGCGGTGCGCACGCGGCAAGATGCCTTTGCCTGTGATACCCGCATTGATACCAGCCAGATTGTGGCTACCAGCAAGTTGGTGTCTACGATTACCGGCTTTCCGGTCCAGCCCAACAAGGCCATTGTCGGGGCGAATGCTTTTGCCCATGAGTCAGGCATTCACCAGGATGGTGTGCTCAAGCATCGGGAGACCTATGAGATCATGCGTGCGGAAGATGTGGGCTGGTCGGCCAATCGCATGACGCTGGGAAAACTTTCCGGTCGGGCGGCGGTACGTGCGCGTCTGGAGGCATTGGGGATTCATCTGGAGAAAGACACGCTGGATCAGGTTTTTGCCCGCTTCAAGGATCTTGCCGACCGTAAGGCGGAAATATTTGATGAAGACCTGCAGGCGCTGGTCAACGAAGACCTGCAGGAAGAGCAGGCTGAACATTATCGTCTGGGTTATTTGCGGGTTTGCTCGGAAATGGGTACGCATCCCGAAGCTACGGTGGAAGTCTGGGTGGACGGGGTGGCCAAAACCGCCAAGGCCGTAGGTGGCGGGCCGGTAGATGCGGCATTCCAGGCCATGGAAAGTATTTTGAACAGTGAAACCCGTTTGCTGCTGTATTCAGTCAATGCTATTACCACAGGTACCGATGCCCAGGGCGATGTGACCGTGCGTCTGCAGGACGCCAGTGGTCGGGCCGTGAATGGACAGGGTGCCGATACTGATATTGTTGTGGCCAGTGCCAAGGCTTACCTTTCGGCGATGAATCGTTTGCAGGGTCCGTCACATCGCCAGCATCCGCAACTATAGGAAAGAACGGACCCGACTGTTTCAAGACAACGCCGGGTCATCCTTCATTCAAAATACTTAGGCAGACAGTATGTTGACGGCTTGGTCGAAAGCCCCCATGGCAGACTGCGTGTCACCCAAGAGCGCGTAAATTTTACCCTGTAGGCTAAGAGACTCGGCCAATGTTTGCAAAAGAACTGATGTATGAGTGATGTTTTCCTGGTTGCGCAGGTTTTCAAGGATAGTTGTGGCGTGCTCACAGGAAGTTTGTGCAATCTTGGGCTTTCCCATGGCCAACTCCGAATTGGCTCGTTGTAGGTGAGTCTTGGCCAAGCTAATCCACAAATGCGGACCAAAGTCTTTATTCATGTTTTCCCGCAATTCTTCAAATATGCGCGCTGATTTATCCAGCAAAGTAATCACTTGCTCGTGGTCGCTGGTGCAGGCGAATATTTGAGCCTGATTATTCAGATTGAGGGCGGACTGCAGGCTTAGAGCGGGCATGTCATTATTCTTGAATTGTTCGCGTAATGTGGTCAGCAGCTTTTCCGCCTCACCATTTTGCTGTATCGCATTTTGCAGTTTGCCCTGAATAAGTAGCGCCTGGCCACGTTGTCCTTGTAGTCGGGCAAACTGTAAGCGCCATTCGGGGAGTTCGTTCACTTGCTGGAATTGGGGGGTTTCGCTGAGGACGGCCTGTGCCCGATCTTTCATTGATTGATCGGGCAC
>NZ_JACKYY010000019.1:0-48172 GCF_015100075.1 Acidithiobacillus sp. HP-11 | reverse complement strand
GCTTAATCGGGAGGCGACTATACGGGACAACTCGGACCGCTCTTCGCTGGTTAAAGTGACTGTGGGCGCAACTCGCAAGGCTCGACTCCATTCATGCCCTCAACATGGAGCTATTTTATCATCATAAACCTTAAGTTTCACCAAGAATGCAACACTACACTAGAACCATGAGTGACGTGATAGGAAGCTATACCTATTTTACTAATGGCGATGTTCTATTAGCTAAAATTACGCCTTGTTTTGAGAATGGAAAACTGGGTATCGCATCAGATTTAATTAATAATATCGGGTTTGGCTCCAGTGAATACATTGTGTTTCGCGCAAACGAACAGCTTGATGCCGAATGGCTATATTACTACCTGTCACGGCAATCGTTCCGAAACGAAGGTGCTAGCAGAATGGCCGGAGCTGTAGGCCATAAGCGAATCACAAAGGACTTTATTGAAGATTATCCTATTCCGATTCCACCTCTCCCCGAACAGCGCCGCATCGTCGCCATCCTCGACGTAACCTTTGAAGGCATAGCGACAGCAAAAGCGAACGCCGAGAAGAATCTCCAGAATGCCCGCGAGGTCTTTGAGAGCCATCTGAATGCGGTGTTTTCGCAGCGGGGTGAGGGATGGGTAGAGAAAAAATTGAGCGAAATTTGTAACATTAAGCACGGTTTCGCCTTTGATGGATCAGAATTTTCAAATGAAATTTCAGTGGGAGAACCAATTGTTATCACTCCAGGCAATTTCACCGAGAATGGCACTCTAAGCTTCAGCGCGAAGAATACAAAACGATTTATCGGTCAACCGTCAGAATAATTTATCTTCAATATTGGAGATCTGGTCATTGTAATGACCGATTTGTCATCTAAAATGAAGATACTCGGGAAACCTGCTTTTGTTGAAATTGATAACTTGCTGCACAACCAAAGAATTGGCCGGTTTATATTTCTTAACGATACGGTTGACAAGCGTTTTGTTTATTATTTCATGTTAAGCAATTCGTTCGCTAGCAATATAAAGCAGTCAGCGACTGGAACCATGGTAAAACATACTGCGCCGACTAGAATCCTTAGTAATGTTATCCCATTTCCTTTTGAACGACGGGAGCAAAGTCGAATTGTTTCCATGCTTATAAGTCTACGAAACGAAACCCAACACCTCGAATCTCTCTATCAACAAAAACTCACCGCCCTCGACGAACTAAAACAATCCCTCCTTCACCAAGCCTTTAATGGCGACCTATAGGACTCCGCCATGAACGAAGCCGACACCCGCGCCCAACTGGTAGATCCTGCCCTCAAGGCCGCTGGCTGGGGTATGGTGGAAGGCAGCCGGGTACTGCGAGAGTACCGGATTACTCAGGGGCGACTGCAGGGCGCCGGACAACGCGGCAAGCCGGAAATTGCTGACTACGTGCTGGAGTACCGCAACGAGAAGCTCGCCATCGTCGAAGCCAAGCGCCGCGATCTGCCCCATACCGAAGGGGTGACGCAGGCCAAGCAATACGCCCTGAAGATGGCCATACGCTTCACCTATGCCACCAACGGAATATCCATCTATGGCATCGACATGGAAATGGGTTCGGAAGGTGAACTACCCTGTTATCCTTCCCCCGAAGAACTCTGGAATCAAACCCATGTCGTGGAAAATGCGTGGCGGGATCGTTTTGCCGCCATTCCATTTGAAAGTGTCGGCGGATCATTCCAGCCCCGCTACTATCAGGAGACCGCCGTACAGCGCGTCCTGGAAGCCATTGCACAGGGACAGGAGCGCATCCTCCTGACGCTGGCTACTGGCACCGGCAAAACCTTCATCGCTTTTCAGATCGCCTGGAAGCTTTTTCAGGCCCGCTGGAACCTCTCCCGCGAACCCAGCCGCAGGCCACGTATTCTTTTTCTTGCGGACAGGAATATCCTCGCCAATCAGGCTTTCAATGCCTTCAACGCTTTCCCCGAAGATGCCCTGGTGCGGATAGCCCCTGAGGATATCCGCAAGAAAGGCCGCGTCCCCACCAACGGCAGTATCTTTTTCAGCATTTTCCAGACCTTCATGAGTGGCCCCGGTGACACGCCGTACTTTGGGGACTATCCGCCGGACTTCTTCGACTTCATCGTGGTGGATGAATGTCATCGGGGCGGCGCCAAGGACGAAAGCAGCTGGCGCGGCATCCTCGAATACTTTGCGCCTGCGGTACAGTTGGGCCTCACCGCCACTCCCAAGCGCCGGGACAACGTGGACACTTATGCGTACTTTGGCGCGCCAGTCTATATCTACAGCCTCAAGGACGGCATCAATGACGGATTCCTGACCCCTTTCAAGGTCAAGCAATTCGCCACCACCATCGACGAATACATGTACACCCCCGATGATGATCTCCTCGAAGGCGAAATCCAGCACGGCAAGACCTATCTGGAAAAAGACTTCAATCGCAAAATCGTCATTCCCGAGCGCGAACGCTATCGGGTAAAGCTCTTCATGAGCCACATCGACCAGCGCGAGAAGACCTTGGTGTTCTGCGCCAATCAGGAACACGCCGCCCTGGTGCGGGACATCATCAATCAGGAGAAGACCAGCACCGATCCCCTCTACTGTGTCCGCGTCACGGCCAATGACGGCAGCATGGGCGATCAGTATCTGAAAGACTTCCAGGACAACGAAAAGAATATCCCCACCATTCTGACCACCAGCCAAAAGCTGAGCACCGGCGTCGATGCCCGGAACATTCGCAATATTGTTCTGCTTCGCCAAATCAACAGCATGATCGAATTCAAACAGATTATCGGTCGGGGCACCCGGCTGTATGAGGGGAAGGACTTTTTCACCGTCTATGACTTCGTGAAAGCGCATCATCATTTTGGAGATCCGGAATGGGATGGCGAGCCGCTGGAACCGGAACCTACAGGGGGAAGCGGCGAAGTGCGGGAACCCCGGCTACCTTTACCGCCGACGGAGCGGCCCGTCAAAATCCGGGTGAAGCTGCGGGACGGGAAGGAGCGCAGCATTCAAAGCATATCCTCCAACATCTATTTCGGACCCGATGGCAACCCCGTTACGGCAGCGCAGTTTCTGGAAGGGCTCTTTGGCACACTGCCGGAGTTCTTCAAGGATGAGGACGCGCTTCGCCAGATATGGAGCGATCCTGAGACGCGGAAGGGCTTTCTGCAGGGACTGGCCGAGAAAGGCTACAACCGGGAACTACTCATGGAGATGCAGCAAATCATCGACGCGCAGAATAGTGATCTCTATGACGTGCTGGCCTATGTGGCTTTTGCCTTGCAACCGGTTCCCAGATCAGAGCGGGCGGAACACGCCAAGCAGAGTATGGACCAGCAGTTCACCGACAAACAGCGGGCCTTTCTGGACTTTGTGCTGGCGCAATACGTGAAAGTGGGAGATGCGGAATTGGATACCGAAAAATTATCGCCTCTACTCCGGCTGAAGTACAACAACGCTATCGCCGATGCGTTTGCGGAGCTGGGCACCCCGGTACAGGTAAGGGAAGTGTTCAGCGGGTTTCAGCGGTATTTGTATGATGCACGGCAAAGGGAATAAAGATGAGCGTAACAGACAAGAAATGGCGCGCTGCCATAGATGAAGTATTGGCGGAATCATCTATGCCGCTACACTACACTGGGCGCTACTCCAGCGGCTACTGTGAACGCTGTTTACCACGAGACCGGCAGTATTGGGGTTATGCCAGCATCATATCCAGCGGAAAAGCTGATTCCTGCATTGGAAGCAATACTTATTGAGGCCCTGGAACCACGGCAAAATCGAAAGCGGGGGGATGATCTCGCGGCAGTGGAATATAGCCAGAAGACTGACCCAGATATTGATAAGAGAAAGGCTAAAGCCCTTATCGATAGGATATAGTATGGGCACAGGAGGTCAGCAACATAACTTGTGAAGAAAGTGGACTGCTGTTCCCAGATTATGATCATCAGACCACTGGGGTAGTATTATGCGGAGCGAACTTCAGGTTTAGACTGGAAACCGCCCATTGGTGGTCAGATACCTGGGCAAGTGGCTGAGTTGCGTTTGTGTAGACGCACGCCTACACTTCTCTCATGGAGATAGTGGGCTTCGATTGGGATAGCGGCAACTAGCCGAAGTGCGGAAAGCATGGCGTTTCCCGCCAAGTGATAGAGCGATTGTTTCTCGAAGGAAAGGTGATGGTTGCTCCCGACCCGAAGCACTCCCTCCCGACAGAAGGTCGGCATATTGCGGTGGGCCGGGTCGATGGCAGGCCAATGTTCGTGGCGTTTGCCATCAGGGATGATCTCATTCGCCCGATCAGTGCCCGTTACATGCACGAGAAGGAGATTACGAATTATGAAGCAGGTACCTAAGTTCAAGACTGATGCAGAGGCCGAAGCGTTCCTAGAGCAGGACCTGTCCGACCGCGACTTCCGGCAGTTCCAGCCAATGCGCTTCGAAATCGCGCCGAAAGACGCCGCCCTGAACATGCGGTTACCCGAAGCATTGCTGGAAGCCGTGAAGGCCAAAGCCAAAGCCAAAGGTGTGCCCTACACCCGCTACGTGCGCATGCTTCTGGAAGCCGATGTAGCTCGACCACGTCATCAGCAGTAGCCGAGTATTGTACCCACTCTCCAACGTAAGCAATGGACAGCTTCCGACCCACTCCCGCCGGTCGCGTATTGCAGGTAGAACAACCTTATCGAATAGTACGTAAGCATCCACAAATGATGAAACTCTAGATACCAGCTCGGAAGACCAAGCGCTTATATATGATCGAGGCATGACGAAGTATATAAATGCGTCCACAGATTAAAATGGTATAGTTGCTTTATTTGACACGGAATCTCCTTATGTGTCGCGTCAGTCTCACGTTATGTGGCGGCCAACGATCACCCCAAACATCAATCCCAACTCAGCGCCCCCCCAGTCTGATACTCCGTCACCCGAGTTTCAAAAAAGTTCTTTTCCTTTTTGAGGTCCATCATTTCGCTCATCCATGGGAAAGGGTTTTGTACGCCCGGATATTGCTGGGGCAGGCCCAGTTGAACCAGGCGCCGGTTTCCGATGAATTTGACGTAGTCCTTGAATATCGGGGCATTCAGACCCAGAACCCCACGGGGCATGGTGTCGTCGGCATAGGCGCATTCCAGTTCCACGCCACGACGGATCAGATCAATAATTTCCCGCTGGAAGCTTTCTGTCCAAAGCTGTGGGTTTTCGACTTTGATCTGATTGGCTAAATCAATACCAAAATTACAGTGCATGGATTCATCGCGCAGAATGTACTGGTATTGTTCGGCGGCGCCTACCATCTTGTTCTGTCGGCCCATGGCCAGAATCTGGCTGAACCCGACATAGAAAAAAGTCCCTTCCATAATGGCCGCAAAAACAATCAGCGAGCGCAGCAGTTTCTGGTCATTTTCCAGGGTGCCCGTCTTGAAATTGGGGTCGGCCAGGATGTCGATGAAGGGCATCAGAAACTGGTCTTTATCCCGCACCGACGGTACTTCGTGGTACATGTTGAAGATTTCACCTTCATCCAGGCCAATGGATTCGACAATGTACTGGTAGGCGTGGGTGTGAATGGCTTCCTCAAAGGCTTGCCGTAACATGTATTGGCGGCATTCCGGCGCGGTAATATGCCGATAGGTGCCCAGTACGATGTTGTTGGCAGCGAGGCTGTCGGCGGTAACAAAAAAACCAAGATTGCGCTTGACGATGCGGCGTTCATCTTCCGTGAGGCCTTTGGGGTCTTTCCAAAGGGCAATATCACGAGACATCTGGATTTCCTGGGGCATCCAGTGGTTGGCGCAGGCGGCCAGATACTTATCCCAGGCCCACTGATATTTGAAAGGAACCAGTTGATTGACATCCGCACGACCGTTGATGATGCGCTTGTCTTCGGCCCGTACCCGGGCGAAACGCATGCTTTCCTCTTCCGGCACAGACTCCGGCAAATCATTCAGGCTGCTGCTGCGCAGTGCTTCGGGACGCAGGCTGTTTTCAAAATTCAACATAACGGCAATTTCTCCTCTGCTTATTGGCAGGCTTCACAGGTGGGATCATCAATGGCACAGGCCTTGGGCTGGTGGCCGGACACGGCGTTGAGAGTGCCTGTTTGTACAGTAGATTTTTCCGCCGCTGTGGCTCCCAGCGAACGCAGGTAATAGGTGGTTTTAAGCCCGCGCTTCCAGGCCAGACGGTAGGTTTCATCAATTTTCTTGCCGGACGGCTGACCAAAATACAGGTTCAGACTCTGCGCCTGATCCAGCCACTTCTGACGACGGGCAGCGGCCTCGACCAGCCATTCCGGGTCGGTTTCGAAGGCATTGGCATAAAGCGGCTTGAGGGCGGCAGGAATGCGGTCCACGGGCAAGACCGATCCGTCGAAGTATTTGAGGTCATTGACCATGACTTCGTCCCAGAGTCCCTGACGTTTGAGGTCATGCACCAGGTAGCTGTTTACCACCGTAAATTCGCCGGACAGGTTGGATTTGACGTAAAGGTTTTGATAAATGGGCTCAATCCCCTGGCTGACGCCAACAATGTTGGAAATGGTCGCCGTGGGGGCAATAGCCAGACAATTGCTGTTACGGATGCCTTTGCGAACCTTGTCCCGCAGCCCGTTCCAGTCGAGGCGCATGCTGCGGTCTACGTCAACGCCATGTTCGCGGCTGGCAGCCAGCAGTTCGATGCTGTCGATGGGCAACACCCCCTGACTCCAGAGTGAACTCTGGAAGCTCGGGTAACTGCCCCGTTCCTGCGCCAGATCGGCAGAAGCCTCAATGGCGTAGTAGGAAATCACTTCCTGACTGATGTCGGCAAAGGCGACGGCCGCTGGCGAAGCATAGGGTATCCGCATTTCCAGCAGGGCATCCGAAAAGCCCATCAGACCCAGACCCACAGGACGATGGCGCATATTGCTGTTGCGCGCCTTGGCCACGGCGTAGTAGTTCATGTCGATGACATTGTCGAGCATGCGCATGGCGGTGCGGATGGTCCGGCTGAGCTTGTCGGTGTCCAGCAGTTCCAGCAGATCTTCGGGCGTGCTGTCGGTGCGCAGGGCGGATTGATCGGTGCTTGCGGTATTTTTCAGGTGCGCAATCAGGTTCACGGAGCCCAGATTACAAACGGCAATTTCCTTGTCGTTGGTGTTGAGGGTGATTTCCGTGCAGAGATTGGAACTATGTACGACACCCACGTGCTGCTGCGGGCTGCGCAAATTGCAGGGGTCCTTGAAAGTAATCCAGGGGTGACCGGTTTCAAACAGCATGGTCAGCATTTTGCGCCACAGCTGCAGAGCCGGAACTTTTTTGTACAGTTCGATTTCACCCGCATCGGCCATACGCTCGTAATGTTCGTAGCGTTCCCGGAAAGCCGAGCCGGTCAGATCATGCAGATCTGCCGTTTCATTCGGGCTGAACAGCGTCCAGGCAGTACCACTTTCCACCCGCTCCATAAACAGGTCAGGAATCCAGTTGGCGGTGTTCATGTCATGAGTGCGGCGCCGGTCATCGCCGGTGTTTTTGCGCAGTTCCAGAAATTCTTCAATGTCCATGTGCCAGGTTTCGAGGTAGGCGCAGACTGCACCCTTGCGCTTGCCGCCCTGGTTGACGGCAACGGCGGTGTCGTTGACCACCTTGAGGAAGGGCACGACGCCCTGGGATTTACCATTGGTGCCCTTGATGAAAGAACCCAGCGCCCGTACGGGGGTCCAGTCGTTACCCAGACCGCCGCTGAATTTGGAGAGCAGGGCGTTTTCCTTGATGGCCTCGTAAATATCGTCCAGATCGTCGCCCACGGTGGTCAGGAAGCAGCTCGACAATTGCGGCCGCAAGGTTCCTGAGTTGAAAAGGGTGGGGGTCGAACTGACAAAGTCGAAGCTGGACAGTACTTCATAAAAGGCGATGGCCTGTTCTTCACGGTCCACTTCATTGACAGCCAGACCCATGGCCACCCGCATCCAGAAAGACTGAGGCAGTTCAATGTGGCGTTCGCGGACATGCAGGAAATAACGATCATAAAGAATCTGCAGGCCCAGATACTGGAAATTCAGATCGCGCTCGGGTTTGATGGCCGCCGTAATACGGTCCAGATCATATTGACCAAGACGTGGATCAATCAGTTCGTGGGCAATGCCGGTCTGCAGGTAATCCCGGAAGTATTCGGGATAGCGTGCGGCCATTTCAGTCTGGGTGGCGGCTTCACCCAACACTTCCCAGCGTACCCGGTCCAGCAACAGGCGCGCAGAAACATAAGCATAGGCGGGGTCGCGCTCGATCATGACCCGGCTGGCCAAGATGGGAGCCTGAAACAGTTCATCTTCACTGATGCCATCGTACAGATTTTTACTGGTGTTGCTCATCAGGGTATCAACGGAAACAGCTTCGCCAAGGCCGCTGCAAGCTTCCTCAATGACGGCTCGCAAACGCTTCAGATCAAGAGCCCGCTGCGTACCATCCGGATATTTCACCTGAATTTGCGGTATGTCCGTCTGCGGGGCTGAAATGCTCTGTTGACGGCGTTCGCGGGCGCGCTCTTCACGGTAAAGCACGTAGGCACGCGCGACCTCGTGTTCGCCCGCCCGCATCAAGGCCAGCTCTACCTGATCCTGAATATCTTCTATATGAAAGGTGCCACCACCCGGCTGGCGTCTTTGCAGCGCCTCAATGACCTGCCCGGTCAGACGCGTGACGAGGTCGCGCACCCGGGCGCTGGCGGCACCGCTGCCACCTTCCACGGCCAGAAAGGCTTTGGTCATGGCAATATGAATTTTGCTGGCGTCAAAGGTAACCATCGCATTGTTGCGACGGATGACCTTGTAATGACTGGCTTCTGATGGATCGTATGCAGGATTGCTGACAACAGTTTGAGCGGCGGGATTGGGCATGTTGAGACTCCGAAGCTGGGCGTAAAGGGCCTGGAAAAAGCGGTTATGTCACGCAATGGGCACCCGGAAAACAAATTGCCTGCCAGACACCTCACACACCAAATATAGTCTTGCTGGTGCTGTTGTCAACTACATATTGTGGATGAAAGGGTGGATAAATGGCTTGCAAGTTGTGGATAAGGTAGCCAGTGCAATCATTTTGCGAAGGTTTTGTGGGAATTACCGACCATGTCTAAAGAAATTAAAATTTGGACTTGTTCTAATTGGTCTCTTGGGCGCATACTGACGGCATAGACTCTCAAGGAAGGATGATATGACTGCTTCAACCCTCGATATAGCGCGTGCCACCTTGTTTACTCCCGGCGGTATCAGTGAAGGGGAGCTGGAAAAAGTGTTTGGCCGACTGTCTCATCGGGCGCTGGACGATGCCGACCTGTACTTTCAGTACAGTCGCAGCGAAGGCTTCAGTCTCGAAGAAGGGGTGGTGAAAAACGGGAGTCATTCCATTGAACAGGGGGTAGGGGTGCGCGCCATTCAGGGTGAGCGGCAGGGCTTGGCCTACTCCGATGAAATTGGCGTCGAGGCGCTGCTGACGGCGGCCGATGCAGCGCGCGCCATTGTCCATCAGCCGGGTGAAAATCGGGGCCTGGTCTGGCAGCGGCGCAATGGGCTGTCCTTGTATCAGCCAACCGATCCGTTGGCCTCTATCCCCAACGAAGAAAAAATCGCCCTGCTGGAGCGAGTGGAGCAGGTGGCGCGGTCGGTAGACCCCCGCATTGTTCAGGTGATGGCCAGTCTGAGCGCCAAATTTGAGGCGGTGCTGGTGGCGCGACTGGATGGCACCATGGCGGCAGACGTCCGTCCTTTGGTGCGTCTCCATGTTTCGGCCATTGCCGAGCAGGGCGGACGGCGCGAGCAGGGGAGCGCCGGTGGTGGTGGTCGTTATGATTACCAGACCTTCCTGAAGGGCCAGATGGCCGATGATTTTGCCCGCGAAGCCGCGCGTCAGGCACTGATTAATCTGGAAGCTGAAGCGGCCCCGGCAGGGAGTATGGATGTGGTGCTGGGGCCGGGCTGGCCGGGTATTTTACTGCATGAAGCCATCGGCCATGGCCTGGAAGGTGATTTCAATCGTAAGGGTACCAGTGCATTTAGTGGTCGGGTCGGTGAGCGGGTTGCGGCTCCTGGGGTGACCGTGGTGGACGACGGTACCCTCGAAAATCGCCGGGGCAGCCTGAATGTCGATGACGAAGGCACGGAAACCCAGTGTACCACCCTCATCGAAGACGGAATCCTCAAGGGCTATTTGCAGGACACACTCAACGCCCGCCTGACCGGCACCCGTTCTACCGGCAATGGTCGGCGTGAGTCCTATGCGCACCTTCCCATGCCACGGATGACCAATACCTACATGCGTGCGGGGGATCGGGATCCTCAGGAAATTATTGCCAGTGTCCGGCGTGGTCTTTATGCAGTGAACTTTGGCGGGGGGCAGGTGGATATTACCAACGGTAAGTTCGTGTTTTCTGCTTCTGAAGCCTATCTCATTGAAAATGGTAAAATAACCCGGCCGATAAAAGGGGCGACGCTGATTGGTAATGGTCCGGATGTGCTGACCAGGGTTGAAATGATCGGTAATGACCTCCAATTAGATACGGGTGTGGGTACTTGTGGCAAAGATGGTCAGAGTGTGCCGGTGGGCGTCGGTCAGCCTACTCTCAAAATACGCGATCTGACGGTGGGAGGAACACAGGGTTGAAAAAAATCTTATTGTCAGTGGCTTTTCAGAGGGCTAACATCAAAGCATCTGTCAGCCTTGAATCTGGATCAAATTCTCCCTTGCGGGGGGTAACTTATGAATAATGTCTTAAAAAACGTTTTGTTATGGGTGGCCATAGGCGTCATCCTGATGCTGGTGTTTCAGAACCTCAATACGAGTAGTTCGACACCCGCTCAGGCTATGGACTTTTCGACGTTTGTGAATAGCATCAAGCAAGGGCAAGTAGCCGATGTAAATATTGATGCCAATCATGTAACGGGTAGTCTCAGTTCCGGGCAAAAGTTCAGCGTTTACACGCCGACCAATGATACCCAGCTGGTGCCCCAGTTGCTTGCCGCAGGCGTGAAAATCAATGTGAAACCCCCGGCAGGACAATCCATTTTGCTGTCTATCCTGATTTCCTGGTTCCCCATGTTGCTGCTGATTGGCGTCTGGATTTTCTTCATGCGCCAGATGGGTGGCGGTGGCGCGGGTGGTCGTGGTGCCATGACATTCGGGCGCAGCAAGGCCCGGATGCTGACTGAAGAAAACAACAAGGTCACCTTCGCTGATGTGGCGGGCGTTGAAGAGGCCAAGGAAGAGCTGGCGGAAATTGTCGACTTCCTGCGCGATCCCCAAAAATTCCAGCGTCTCGGTGGTCGTATTCCCAAGGGCGTGCTGTTGATGGGTTCACCGGGTGCCGGTAAAACCTTGTTGGCACGCGCCATTGCCGGTGAAGCCCGGGTACCGTTCTTCTCCATTTCCGGCTCTGATTTTGTGGAAATGTTCGTGGGCGTCGGCGCCTCGCGGGTTCGCGACATGTTCGAGCAGGCGAAAAAACATGCACCCTGCATCATTTTCATTGACGAAATTGATGCGGTCGGACGCCAGCGTGGCGCTGGTCTTGGCGGTGGTAATGATGAGCGCGAACAGACCCTCAACCAGTTGCTGGTAGAGATGGATGGTTTTGAAGGTACGGAAGGAATTATTGTGGTGGCTGCCACCAACCGTCCGGATGTGCTGGATCCTGCTCTGTTGCGTCCTGGCCGTTTTGATCGTCAGGTCACTGTGCCTCTGCCCGATATTCGTGGTCGTGAACAGATTCTGCAGGTTCACATGCGCAAAGTGCCTATTACGCCCGACGTGGATCCCAAAGTCATTGCGCGGGGTACGCCTGGTTTTTCCGGGGCTGATCTGGCCAATCTGGTCAACGAAGCAGCCTTGATGGCGGCGCGCAAGAGTAAGCGTCTGGTCGATATGCATGACTTTGAAAACGCCAAAGACAAGGTCATGATGGGTGCCGAACGCAAATCGGTAGTGATGAGTGACAAGCAGCGGGAAACTACAGCATATCATGAATCGGGCCATGCGGTGGTTGCCAAGTTGTTGCCCGGCACGGATCCGGTGCATAAGGTGACCATCATTCCTCGTGGCCGTGCCTTGGGTGTCACCATGCAGTTGCCCACCGAGGATCGCTTCAACTACGAGCGTGAGGAAATTCTCTGTAACATTTCCATCCTCATGGGTGGGCGTATTGCCGAAGAGGTCTTTCTGAATCAAATGACCACGGGTGCGGGTAATGATATTGAACGCGCCACGGATCTGGCCCGGAAAATGGTGACCCAGTGGGGTATGTCCAGTATTGGCCCCATGGTGATTGGTGAGAAGGAAGAAGAAGTGTTCATCGGTCGGGAAATGACTAAGCATAGTAACATTTCCGAACAGACAGCCATGACCGTGGACGGAGAAATCCGGGGCATCATTCGTGAACGTTATGATGTGGCGCGCAAGTTGATCGAAGGAAATCGTGACAAGGTCGAAGCTATGGCTAAGGCTTTGTTGAAGTACGAAACCCTGGATTCCAATCAGGTGAGTGACATCATGGCCGGGCGTGATCCACGTCCGCCGGTAGATGGCGCGGGTAGTTATCCGACCATGCCCACGGATGGTAATGCTGCCAGTTCGGATAAGACCGGTGGTCAGACCCTGCCGGGCCTCAATCCCGGAGAACATCCCGTTTGACCGTAACGCTGAATTGCAATGGGCGCCCGCTGTATTTGGGGCGCCCTTGTGTTATGGGGATTTTGAATGTCACCCCCGACTCTTTCTCCGATGGCGGAACTTATATCCGCCCGGAGTTGGCGGTTATGCGGGCACGCCAAATCTGGGAGAGTGGCGGCGACATTATTGATATTGGTGCGGAATCAACCCGTCCGGGTGCCCCCGCTGTTTCCGAGTCCGAAGAAATGGATCGCCTGCTGCCCGTTGTGGAAGCGGTGCTGGCAGCGGTGCCTTTGCCGGTGTCCATAGATACTTACAAAGCCAAGGTCATGCGCGAAGCCTGGTCCCTGGGGGCGGGCTTGATGAATGATGTCACGGCACTGCAAGGCGACCCGCAATCGCTGGCCATGGCTGCAGAGTTGGACATTCCGGTTTGCCTGATGCATATGCGGGGTACGCCACGGAATATGCAGACCAACACCCGCTATGACGATGTGCTTGGCGAGGTAATCGGTTTTTTCAGGGAACGTATGGCTGCATGCGCAACCGCAGGAATCCGCCGTGAACAGTTATTGCTGGACCCCGGATTGGGTTTTGCCAAAGATCTGCAGGGAAACTGCCGACTTTTGCGGGAGTTGGACGCAATTCAAAGCCTGGGATTGCCGATTGTGGTCGGGGCTTCCCGAAAAAGCATGATCGGCGAGTTGTCCGGTGTCGCCCTTGCCGCTCAGCGGCTGGCCGGTAGCATTGCCGCCGCACTCTGGGCTGTGGCCCATGGTGCGCGGGTGCTGCGTGTCCACGATGTGGCAGAAACGGTGCAGGCCATCAAAGTCTGGACAGGTATTCAGGAACAAGGGGCTGAAAAGCCGTTAAGGGAAGTACCATGAGCAGAAAATGGTTTGGCACCGATGGTGTCAGAGGGCGGGTCGGAGATTCTGTCATTCACCCGGAATGGGTACTGAAGTTGGGATGGGCGGCGGGACATGTGCTGACCGCCGGCGCCACAGAGCGTCCCCGGGTAGTCATTGGCAAGGACACACGGCTTTCCGGTTATTTACTGGAATCCGCACTGGAATCCGGTCTGGCCAGTGCTGGTGTGGATGTGTTGCTGGTCGGTCCACTGCCAACACCAGCCATTGCCTATTTGACGCGTACCCTGCGTGCGGACGCCGGAATTGTCATCAGCGCTTCGCATAACCCCTATCAGGACAATGGGATCAAGTTTTTCTCGGGCGATGGCTATAAATTGCCCGATGCCCAGGAAGAAGCTATTGAGGCCTGGATGGATCGGCCAATGCTGGTTTGTGATTCCGAACAGCTTGGTAAGGCGCGCCGTGTAGAGGATGCAGCAGGTCGGTATGTAGAGTTTTGCAAAACCACTTTTCCCGCCAACCTGGACTTGCGTGGCCTGCATCTGGTTGTGGATTGTGCTCACGGCGCCAATTACAGGGTGGGCCCCATGGTGTTCCGGGAGTTGGGCGCACAATTGACTTTGCTGGGTGTGGAGCCCAATGGCATCAATATCAATGCCGGAGTTGGTTCGACCTGTCCGGAAAGCCTGCAGGAGCAGGTGCGCAGCACTCAGGCTGACTTGGGTATTGCTTTTGATGGTGATGGTGATCGACTGATTTTGGTGGATGGGCAGGGCGCGCTGCTGGATGGCGACGAACTCATCTGGCTTTTGGCCCGCGACATGCAGCAGCAGGGTATTTTGTCTGGCGTGGTCGGTACGGTCATGAGTAATCTGGCCCTTGAGCAGGGCCTTGCTGATTTGGGAGTGCCCTTTGTGCGTAGCGCCGTCGGCGATCGCTATGTTCTTGAAGCCATGCAGCAGCACGCCTTCCCTCTGGGTGGCGAATCATCGGGGCATATTATTACGCCGGCCAATACCACGGGGGATGCAATTCTGGCTGCCTTGCGTGTGCTGGCCATTATGCGTAAATCCGGCAAAAGCCTGAAGGCATTACGGGAAGGCTATCAGCCCTATCCGCAGGTCCTGATTGGCGTACGTCTGGCAGATGCACGACGTTTGCTGGATCATCCCGCAGCCCAAGAACGGGTTGCGGCCGCAGAACAAGAACTGGCGGATCAAGGGCGGCTACTGGTGCGGCCATCAGGTACAGAGCCATTGTTGCGGGTCATGGTCGAGGCCGTGTCAGTAGACCTGGCTGCGCGGGTTGCCGAGAAGCTTGCCAAAGAACTCAGTGATCTGGCGCCCGGATAAAATCAGAAAATGCAAAATTGACCGCTTCGAGTGGAGTCTTTACACTCGGTCGCACATTAGACGATCATGACATATAGCTGAACAAGGAAGATTTGATTTGCGTCCCATCATGGTTGCAGGAAACTGGAAGATGAATGGCCTCAGCGCCGATGCCGTGCATCTTACCCAAGCAATTCTCAGCGCCGATCTGGAGCAGATGCGTCCTGAAGTGGTGCTGTTCCCGCCGTATACCCTTTTGCATGCAGTGACTCAGGAAGCAAAGGGAACTGCTTTGCGCTGGGGGGGGCAGAACTTGTTCTGGGAAGCCAGTGGGGCGTATACCGGAGAAATTTCGGGTGCCATGCTCCGCGACATGGGTTGTCGCTATGTTTTGGTAGGACATTCGGAAAGACGGCAGATTTTTGCGGAAACGGACGAACTGGTGGCCCGTAAGGTCAAAGCGGCGCTGTCATCGGGCCTGATACCCGTAGTCTGTGTGGGTGAGAGCGAAACTGAGCGTGCCCAGGGCGCTACCGAACAGGTTCTGCAGCGTCAGGTGGAGGCGATATTGCCTTTGTTGAATCTGGAGTCCAACCAGCCTAACCTCATCATTGCCTACGAACCCATCTGGGCCATTGGCACCGGACAAAGTGCCAGTCCGGAACAGGCCCAGGCCGTACATGCTTTTATTCGTAAGCTGGTGGCAGGGCATTCCAGTCAGTTGGCCAAGCGCCTGATTCTGTTGTACGGAGGCAGCGTCAAAGGCAACAATGCAGCAGCGCTGTTTGATCAGGAAGACATCGATGGCGCTCTGGTGGGCGGAGCATCCCTGAGCGCGGGAGAATTTATCCAAATTTGTCGTGCTGCCGAATTGGCAGGACGAGGAGGTTGATTTGATGTACACCTTGTTATTGGTGTTTCAGGTGATTATTTGTGTCGTCCTGGTAGGGCTGGTTCTGATTCAGAAAGGTCAGGGGGCGGATATGGGCGCAGCATTTGGCGGCGGTGGATCGCAAACCGTATTTGGCGCCCAGGGAGCGGGAAACTTCCTCAGCCATACTACGGCAGTTATTGGTGCCATATTTTTTCTGAACAGTCTTGGTCTGGCGTATCTTTCTGATCATGCTGCAAGCAGTGCGGTTTCCGGGATTACTTTGCCAAGCAAGGCACCAGTTACCAGCACGCTACCGGAGAAACCTGCTACCGCGAAACCCACGGTCGTTCATCCTGCGGCAGCGGCCACGGGTTCTGCGGCAGCAGCCGTAAGCACATCTGCAGCAAGCAGTGTGCCGGCAGCGCCAGTTTCTACAGCAAAAACACCTGTGAAGCCTTGACGTAGCAAGCGGGTCATGAGAAAGTTTTAAGACTTCGGCCGAAGTGGTGAAATTGGTAGACACACCGTCTTGAGGGGGCGGCGGCGCAAGCTGTACCGGTTCGAATCCGGTCTTCGGCACCAAATTGCAGCCTATAGGGCTGTTTTTTTGTCTCTGGAGTATACCAGAGCATTGATTTATATATAAGAAAATTAATTTATAGCGGATTTTGAAGGTGGTATTTTCAGGTCCATATTTGGGTGGAGGAGTGTTGGGGATGTTGAACCACTATTTACCCGTGCTCATCTTTATTGTGGTGGCACTGGTGGTCGGTGTGGTCCCATTGCTGATGGGAGCCTCGCTGGGACCGCACAAACCGGATAGCGAAAAGCTCTCGCCCTATGAATGTGGCTTTGAGGCTTTTGAAGACGCACGCGTCAAATTTGATGTGCGCTATTATCTGGTGGCCATTCTGTTCATTCTCTTCGATCTGGAAATTGCCTTCCTGTTCCCCTGGGCCGTGGTCTTTGATCAGATCGGCATGATGGGTTTTCTGGCCATGATGATTTTTCTCGCCATTCTCGTGGTGGGTTTCATTTATGAGTGGAAAAAAGGAGCCTTGGAATGGGAATAGAAGGCATCCTCGAAAAAGGTTTTGTGACTACCAGCATCGATACCGTAGTCAACTGGAGTCGGACCGGCTCCTTGTGGCCCATGACATTTGGGCTGGCATGCTGTGCCGTCGAGATGATGCATGCCGGAGCAGCCCGTTATGATCTGGATCGTTTTGGTATCGTGTTTCGTCCCAGTCCGCGTCAGTCGGACGTGATGATTGTGGCAGGGACTCTGGTCAATAAAATGGCCCCGGCCTTACGTAAGGTCTATGACCAGATGCCGGAACCGCGTTGGGTAGTTTCCATGGGTTCCTGTGCCAATGGTGGTGGCTATTATCACTACTCGTACAGCATAGTGCGTGGTTGTGATCGCATCGTGCCGGTGGATATTTATGTTCCCGGTTGTCCGCCCACTGCCGAGGCGCTACTTTACGGTCTGATCCAATTGCAGAAAAAAATTCGTCGAACCAATACGATAGCCAGGTAAGCCATGACTGACGCACTCGAAAATCTGCGCCAGATACTGAGCGCAAAGCTGGGAGATAATCTGCACACTGCCCGTATTGATCGTGAAGAATTGACGGTGGAAATAACGCTGGAAGGATTCCACGCAGCTTGTCTCTGGTTGCGCGACGATCCGGCCTGCCGCTTCAACATGCTGATAGACGTATGCGGCGTCGATTACTCCGAATATGGCGACGGCATCTGGAAAGGGCCGCGTTTTGCGGTGGTGTACCATTTACTTTCCCTGCCACACCGGCAGCGCATCCGTTTGCGGATATTTGCAGAGACCGAATTGCCGATTGTCCCCTCCGTAGTGGATGTCTGGGCGGCCGCTAACTGGTTTGAGCGGGAGACTTTTGATCTTTACGGGATTTTGTTTGATGGTCATCCCGACCTGCGCCGTATTCTTACCGATTATGGTTTTGTGGGTTATCCATTCCGTAAGGATTTTCCGCTGGTGGGAACCGTAGAAATGCGTTACGACGCCGATCAGGGGCGCGTCATTTACGAACCCACGCGCACCGAAGAACGGGTAGTTGTCCCGCGCATCATCCGGGCCGAGGAGGAGGGGCGCTACAATGCCAGAAATCAATAATTTTACGATGAACTTCGGGCCGCAGCATCCTTCGGCACACGGAGTATTGCGTCTGGTGCTGGAGCTGGACGGGGAAGTCATCGAGCGTGCTGATCCGCATATTGGTTTGCTCCATCGTGCTACGGAAAAGCTGGCCGAAAATAAAACCTATTTGCAGAATTTGCCCTATATGGACCGTCTCGACTACGTGTCGATGATGTGTAACGAGCATGCGTACTGCCTGGCCGTGGAAAAGCTGCTGGGTCTGGAAGTGCCAAGGCGTGCCCAGTATATTCGTACGCTTTTCGACGAAATTACCCGGGTTCTCAACCATCTGCTCTGGCTGGGTGCCTATGCGCTGGATGTGGGTGCCATGAGTGTCTTCCTGTACTGCTTTCGCGAGCGAGAAGACCTTATGGACGTGTATGAGGCGGTTTCCGGTGCGCGGATGCACGCAGCTTATTATCGGCCTGGTGGGGTGTATCGTGATCTCCCGGCACAGATGCCCCAATATGTGGCCTCGCCTTACCGGGATGCCAGGCGCCTGGATGAACTCAATGCCAATCGTCAGGGAACGGTGCTCGATTTCATTGAAGATTTTACCCGGCGTTTTCCCGGTTATGTCGACGAATATGAAACATTACTGACCGATAACCGCATCTGGAAACAAAGAACAGTGGGGATTGGTGTGGTAGGTTCCGAGCGGGCGGTGCAGCTGGGCTTTACCGGTCCCATGTTGCGGGCTTCCGGGGTAGCCTGGGATTTACGGCGGACCCAGCCTTACGCGGCCTATGCGGATCTGGATTTTGAGATTCCCGTCGGTAGTACCGGGGATTGTTATGACCGCTATCTGGTACGGGTGGCGGAAATGCGGCAAAGCAACCACATAATTGCCCAGTGCGTGAATTGGCTGCGACAGAATCCGGGGCCGGTCATTACGGATGATTTCAAGGTGGCAGCACCCCCGCGTGAAGAAATGAAGGGCAGCATGGAAGCCCTCATCCATCACTTCAAACTGTTTTCGGAAGGCATGTCCGTTCCGGCAGGAGAAGTGTACACAGCCGTTGAGGCTCCCAAGGGCGAATTCGGTATCTACATGATTTCTGATGGTGCCAACAAACCCTACCGGATGAAAATTCGTGCCCCCGGTTTTTCTCATCTGGCAGCGATGGATGAAATGGCCAAGGGACACATGATTGCAGATGTGGTGGCGATACTGTCCACCATGGATATTGTTTTCGGCGAGATTGACAGGTAGAGCATGTTATCGGAAAAGTCCCTGAAAGCTATTGCCTTTGAGCGCAGCAAGTATCCGCAGGAAGAGTCGCGTTCTGCGTTGTTGGCGGCACTGCGTATTGCCCAGGAAGAACAGGGTTATCTGCGTGATGAACTTATTGAATATGTTGCAGAAATTCTGGGTTTGCCAGCCATTCAGGCTTTTGAGGTGGCGACTTTTTACACCATGTATGACCTCAAGCCCGTGGGTCGCCACAAGCTCTGCGTCTGTGGCAGCGTGTCCTGCTTTCTGAACGGATCAGACAGAATCATTGCTCATCTGAGTAAAACCTTGGGAATCGGTCTGGGTGAAACGTCGGCTGATGGCTTGTTCACCCTGCAGGAAGTGGAATGCCTGGGTGCCTGTAAAGATGCGCCGATGATGCAGCTGGGAGATCGCTACTACGAAAACCTGACTCCAGAAAGTCTGGATGCCCTGATTGCCCAATTGCGGGGAGGATCTGAAGATGTACGTTAATGGCGTTACGCTGCAGAATCGTGGTATTCCCGACTCCCATCGTCTGTCCGTGTATGCCGGAACCGGTGGTTATGAAGCTTTGCGCAAGGTCCTCCAGGAACCGATGGCGCCCGAGCAGATTATTGCCGAAATGAAAAAATCCGCTCTGCGTGGACGCGGTGGTGCCGGCTTTCCGACCGGACTGAAGTGGAGTTTCATGCCCAAAGGGGTCAGTGGCACGAAATACCTGCTCTGCAATGCCGATGAGGGCGAGCCCGGTACCTGCAAGGATCGGGATATTATGCGCTATGAACCGCATCGCCTGATTGAGGGGATGATTATCGGTGCCTATGCCATGGGTGCCACGGCGGGCTACATTTTTATTCGTGGCGAGTTCATTGAACCCATCCATATTGTCGAGGATGCGCTGGCTGAAGCCTATGCAGCGGGGTATCTCGGCCAGAATATTCTGGGTACCGGTTTTTCCTTCGATTTGTATGTATATCGGGGTGCCGGGGCCTACATTTGTGGGGAAGAAACCGCGCTCATGGAAGCCCTGGAAGGCAAAAAGGGTCAGCCGCGCTTCAAGCCACCTTTTCCCGCCAGCTACGGACTTTATGGGCGCCCCACCACCATCAACAACGTCGAAACGTTCGCCTCGGTGCCGGACATTATCACCAGGGGCGGCGAGTGGTTTTTGAATCTGGGTAAACCCAATAATGGGGGCACCAAGATTTTCTCCGTCACTGGTCAGGTCCAGAAACCCGGAAATTACGAAGTCCCCATGGGGCTTCCGTTCCGGGAATTGCTGGAGATGGCCGGGGGCTTGCGTCCTGGTCGCCGGCTGAAAGCGGTGATTCCCGGTGGAACCAGCACGGCGATGGTGGCTGGGGAGGTGATGATGGATGTCACCATGGATTACGACTCCATTTCCAAGGCGGGTTCGGCTTTGGGTGCGGGTTCCGTGATTGTCATGGATGACAGTGTGTGCATGGTCCGCACGGTGGAGCGCATTGCCCGTTTTTATATGCATGAGTCTTGTGGTCAATGTACACCCTGCCGCGAAGGCATGGGTTGGTTGTGGCGGGTCATGCATCGCCTCGAAAACGGTCAGGGTCGCGAAGAAGACCTGCAACTGCTTCTGGATGTGGGTTCACGCATTGAGGGGCGGACCATCTGCGCCCTGGCAGATGGTGGGGTTGCGCCGGTGGTGAGCTCCATCAAGTTATTTCGTGAGGAATATGAATACCATATTGAACACAAAAGCTGCATGATCAGTATGGGAGAACACTGATGCTGCATATTGAAATAGACGGACAGCAAGTCGAAGTGGCAGCCGGGACCACGATCATGGAGGCCGCTGAGTCTCTAGGGATTTATATCCCGTTTTTCTGCTATCACCCCAAACTTTCTGTTGCCGCCAATTGCCGGATGTGTCTGGTGGATGTGGAAAAAGCGCCAAAACCCTTGCCCGCCTGTGCCACCCCGGTGTCTGACGGAATGAAAATAGCCACGGCTTCGCGCAAGGCAAAAATGGCCCAGCAGGGTGTTCTGGAATTTTTGCTGATCAACCATCCCCTGGATTGTCCGATTTGTGATCAGGGCGGCGAATGTCCATTGCAGGACATCACCATGGGCTTTGCCAATCCCCACAGTCATTACAATGAGGAGAAGCGGGTTGTCGAAGACAAGGATATCGGTCCGCTGATCACTACGGAAATGACCCGCTGCATTCAGTGTACCCGCTGTGTGCGTTTCGGGCAGGAAATCGGTGGCATCAAGGAGCTTGGGGCTACCGGACGCGGTGAACACATGGCCATTGGCACTTATGTAGCCAAGGCTGTGAAATCGGAATTATCCGGAAACATGATTGATTTATGTCCGGTGGGCGCGCTGACCAGCAAACCCTTCCGCTACAAGGCCCGCTCCTGGGAACTGAAGCACACCCCCGGCATTTGTCCGCATTGTTCCACGGGCTGCAATACCGATGTCCAAAGTCTGGGCAAGGAAGTGCTGCGGGTTTTGCCGCGCAATAATGAAGCTGTCAATGAACAGTGGATTTGTGACAAGGGGCGCTATGCCTACACCGGATTGAATGCGCCTGATCGGGTGACCAAGCCTTTGTTGCGCGATTCACAGGGTAAGTGGACGGAAGTCTCCTGGGCCGAAGCCCTGGAAGCGACGCTCGCCGGACTGGAAAAAGTGCTGGCCCGTCACGGTGCAGACAAGCTGGCCGGACTGATTTCCGGACAGTCCAGCAACGAAGAACTGTTTTTGTTCCAGGCCTTGTTGCGCGGACTGGGTAGCCCGCATGTGGATCATCGTCTGCATCAGCAGGATTTCCGTGCGGATGCGGCCATGCCTCTTTATCCGGCGCTGAATATGAGTCTGGAAGAACTGGAAAGGGAACCACTGATTGTGCTCTGTCATGGCTTCACCCGACACCAGCAGCCGCTGACCAACCATCGCCTGCATAAGGCGGTACTGAACGGCGGCAAGGTAGTGAGCATTGACAGCATGCGTCAGGATTTCAACTTTCCGGTCACTCAGATCGTTGCCGGGGCGGGTGAAGATCTGGCCTTGTACCAGCAACTGGCGGGGCATTTTGCCCATGTTCATGAAGAAAAACAGAGCGATGGTCTGGTAGATTTGGCCCGGGAAATGGCGGCAGCAGATAATCCGCTCATTTTGATTGGCAGTGCCCTGCTGCATCATCCCCAGGCTGCTGATCTGCTGGCGCAGGTGGAAAGCATTGCCGAGCTGGCGGGTGGGCGGATTGGCTGGCTGGCAGATGAAAGCAACAGTGCCGGAGCCTGGTTGAGTGGCTGTGTACCCCAGCGCGCTCCTGGCGGTCACCTGCTGGCAGAGTCCGGTTTACCTGCAGGTGCCTGCTGGAATACCGACATGCAGGGCTTTATTCTTTTCGGCGTAGAGCCGGGTGTGGATAGTCTTGCAGGAGCACAAGCCGTCCAGCGCCTGCGCGATGCCGAGTTTGTTTTAAGCATCAGTCATTTTGGGAATGAAGCCCGGCAGTATGCGGATGTTATACTACCCATGGCCGCGTTTGCCGAGGGTTCAGGTTCTTATGTGAATAATGAAGGACGCTGCCAGTCCTTCCGCGCGGCAGTGAAATTACCCGGTGAAGCCCGGCCCGGCTGGAAAATATTGCGGGTATTGGGTGATGGTCTGAAACTGCCGGACTTTCAGTACAATGAACTGAGCGAAGTGAGCGCCGCCTGGCATCATGCCGTAGGCGACTATGGTATGGATATTCCGCCTTTCCACGCCTTCCCAGCACTGGAAGCAGTGCAACCCATACCAGCAGGCGCGTTGTTGCGCCTTGGCGACTGGCCCATATATCAGGGGGATCCTCTGGTACGCCGGGCCAAGCCGCTGAGTACCCCCCTGGTTGCCAGAATGCATCCCGATCAGGCCCGTCAGTCGGGAATTCAGGGTGAGGCCGTGGAAGTCAGTTCCGCATCAGGAAAAGTCACTCTGGCCCTGGATCTGGATACGCATATTCCTCTGGGTTGCATCTGGATTCCTCTGGGCTACCCGGAAACTTCAGGACTTGCTGCGCCTTATCTGCCCTGTTCCGTAGCGATGGCAGCATTACTGCCGGAAACCCAGAGGGCATCATAATGCATGATTTTTATCAAACCGGCTGGTGGGCAGTCATCTGGTCGATTATCAAAATTGTCATTGTGGTGGTGCCGTTATTGCTGGGTGTGGCTTACCTGACCCTGGCAGAACGCAAGGTCATTGGTTACATGCAGGTCCGTTTGGGACCCAACCGGGTGGGTTTCAGAGGTTCGCTGCAGCCTATTGCCGATGCGCTGAAGCTGATGTTCAAGGAAGTCATCATTCCCACCAGTGCCAACCGCTTTCTGTTTCTGGCAGCGCCGGTGCTGGCGTTTGTCCCTGCACTACTGGTCTGGGCGGCAGTACCCTTCGGGCCGGATGTGGCTATCTCCAACATGAACGCCGGTTTGCTGTACGTGCTGGCGATTGCCGGGTTGGGCGTGTACGGCATTATCGTGGCGGGCTGGGCTTCCAACTCCAAGTATGCGTTTCTGGGTGCCATGCGTGCCGCCGCACAGCTGGTTGCTTACGAAATCGCCATGGGTTTTGCGCTGGTCGGAGTGTTGATGTTGGCCCAGACCCTGAATCTGAGCAAAATTGTCGAGGCCCAGGCCGGTGGCGGGTTCTGGTCCTGGTACTGGTTGCCCCTTTTCCCGTTTTTTCTGGTGTATTTTATTTCCGGTGTGGCGGAAACCAACCGCGCACCTTTTGACGTAGCGGAAGGCGAGTCGGAAATTGTCGCCGGTTTCCATGTGGAATATTCTGGAATGGCTTTCGCCCTGTTTTTCCTGGCGGAATATGCCAACATGATTTTTGTGTCATTGTTGACGACGGTCCTGTTTCTGGGCGGTTGGTATGCACCCATCAACACCCCGTTATTGACCTGGATACCCGGCCTGGTCTGGTTGCTGCTCAAAACCGCTTTTCTGCTGTATGTGTTTTTGTGGATTCGGGCAACATTCCCACGCTATCGCTATGACCAGATCATGCGCCTGGGCTGGAAAGTGTTCATTCCGGTAACCATTGCCTGGATTGTGGTGGTGGGTATTGCCCTGGAAACACCCATGCGTGCCATTCTGCGCTGAGGAGAACAATATGCAAATTCGCCCGAAGCAGTGGTTCAAGACTTTTTTCCTGACGGAAATGCTGCGCGGTATGCAGCTGACCGGTCGGTATTTTTTTGCCCGCAAAATCACCGTGCAGTATCCCGAAGAACAAACGCCCCAGTCTCCGCGTTTTCGGGGGCTGCATGCCCTGCGCCGTTATGAGAACGGTGAAGAACGCTGTATCGCCTGTAAATTATGTGAAGCCGTCTGTCCGGCATTGGCTATCACCATTGAAAGTGAACAACGTAATGATGGAACCCGGCGCACCACCCGTTATGACATTGATCTGAGCAAGTGCATTTTTTGTGGTCTTTGTGAAGAATCCTGTCCGGTGGATTCCATTGTCGAAAGTCGGGTGTTGTCCTATCACGGCGAAATTCGTGGGGATCTGATTTATACCAAGGATATGCTCCTCGCCAATGGTGATCGCCTGGAAGCAGAATTGGCAGCGGATCGCGAAGCAGACCGCGCATATCGTTGACAGGAAAATAATTATTATGATCATAACCACCATCCTTTTTTACCTTTTTTCGGCGATATTGCTGGGTTCTGCGACAGCGGTCATCACGGCAAGAAATCCGGTCTATGCGTCTTTGTTTCTGGTGCTGGCGTTTTTCAATGCCGCCGCCCTGTTCATTTTGCTGGGCGCAGAATTTTTGGGTCTGATCCTGATTCTGGTTTATGTGGGCGCGGTCATGGTGCTTTTCCTGTTTGTGGTGATGATGCTGGATATTAATTTGACCCGTCTCAAGGAAGGGTTTTTGAGTTACCTGCCGCTGGGGCTGGCCATTGCCATTCTGGGCGTGCTGGAACTGGCCGTGGTTTTCTGGACTTCGCCGTTGGGCCATATTCCTGCTCCCGGCCCTATTCCTGCCAATGCAGATAATACCCGCGCCCTGGGCGTATTGCTTTACACTCATTATTTATATCCCTTTGAAATTGCGGCGGTGATTTTGCTGGTTGCGATTATTGCGGCTATTGCCCTGACCTTGCGGCGCCGCCAGGGCACTAAAACCCAGAGTGTTGATGCGCAAATGGCAGTGCGTGCCAAAGACCGCATCAGCCTGGTGAATTTGCGGGGGCCGGAACAATGATGATGGGTGGACAACCAACGCTCGCCGCTTATCTGATACTCGGGGCTATCCTTTTTTCCATCGGTGTGGTGGGGATTTTCCTGAACCGCAAAAACGTGATTATTTTGCTGATGGCCATTGAATTACTGCTGCTGGCAGTGAATATCAATCTGGTGGCATTTTCCCGCTATCTGGGGAATCTCGAAGGGCAGGTTTTTGTGTTTTTCATCCTGACGGTAGCTGCTGCTGAAGCGGCCATTGGTCTGGCCATTCTGGTGGTTTACTTCCGGAACCGCCGGAGTATCAACGTAGAAGATATTGACGAGTTGAGAGGCTGATATGTGGGTTTTTGACTGGTTGAATACCTTTCCACCTCTCCTTGTGTACCTGATTATTCCGTTGGCACCGCTGGCTGGTTCTCTGGTGGCTGGTTTTGGCGGCTGGAAGCTGCAGGAACAAGCGCACTGGGCGCCCTTAGCGGGGGTCGCGGTCTCTTTTTATCTGGCCCTGGCGGTACTGTTTCAGACCCTGCATGGTGTCGATTTTTACGGCAATATCTATATATGGGCTGTGCTCGGCCATCTGCAAGTCCCCATCGGATTTGATGTGGACAGCCTGACCGCGCTGATGCTGGTGGTGGTTACCTTTGTGTCGCTTTGTGTGCATTTATATACCATAGGCTACATGCATGGTGACCCTGGTTATGCCCGCTTTTTCAGTTATATTTCCCTGTTCACTTTCAGCATGATCATGCTGGTGATGAGCAACAATTTTCTGCAGTTGTTTTTTGGCTGGGAAGCGGTGGGTCTGGTTTCCTATCTGCTCATCGGTTTCTGGTTCCAGCGCGAAAGCGCCAATGTCGCCGCCCTGAAGGCATTTATTGTCAATCGGGTCGGCGATTTCGGTTTTCTGATTGGTATTGCGGCTATTTATCATTACTGCGGCAGTCTTGATTACCGCACGGTATTTGCCATGGTGCCCCATCTGGTCGGCCAGACCGTAGAAATTTTTCCCGGACATCCCTGGAATGTACTGACCTGGATTGCCTTGCTGCTGTTTATTGGTGCCATGGGCAAATCAGCCCAGGTACCGCTGCATGTCTGGCTCCCGGAATCCATGGAAGGTCCAACTCCCATTTCGGCGCTGATTCACGCCGCGACCATGGTCACTGCCGGGATTTTCATGGTGGCCCGGATGTCGCCCATTTATGAACAGTCGGCCACGGCGTTGACCGTCATTTTGTTGATTGGCTCTATTACCGCCTTGTTCATGGGGCTGATCGGCCTGGTGCAAAATGACATCAAGCGCATTATTGCCTACTCGACCCTTTCCCAGTTGGGATACATGACGGCTGCACTGGGGGCTTCGGCCTTTTCAGCGGCTATTTTTCACCTCATGACCCATGCTTTTTTCAAAGCGTTGCTGTTCCTGGCGGCGGGCTCGGTGATTCATGCCATGGCCAATGAGCAGGACATCCGTAAAATGGGCGGCTTGCGCAAGGCCATGCCCATCACTTACATCACCTTTCTGATAGGCGGCCTCGCGCTGTCAGGTATCCCGCCCTTTGCCGGGTTTTTCAGCAAGGATCTGATTATCGAAGCCGTGGGCCTCTCCACCCTGCCGGGAGCTGGCTGGGCCGAGTTCATGCTGGTTGCGGGGGCCTTCGTCACAGCTCTTTATACTTTCCGTATGTTTTTCATGGTGTTCCACGGTACACCCCGCATGGACCCCTACACCCGGGACCATCTGCATGAGTCACCCTGGGTGATTACGGTGCCACTCATTGCCTTGGCTATTCCTGCGGTATATGCCGGTTGGGCGTACATCGGTCCGGTAGGCTTGGGGCATTTTCTCGATTCTTCGCTGGTTATTGCTCCGCAGTTCAACACCATCGGTGAAATTGCCGCGCATTGGCAGGGCGCTGCTGTGTTTCTTTTGCATGGTCTGGAAGCCTGGCCCTTTTGGTTGGCCGTGGCGGGTATTGTCTGTGCTGCCTACTTTTATGCCTGGAATACGGGTTTACCCGAATGGCTCAGCCGCATCCTCAGTCCGGCAGTGTGGCTGCTGGAAAGCAAATACGGTTTTGATGCTTTTAATAATACGGTTCTGGTACGCGGAGTGATTCAGTTTGGACGGTTGTTCTGGCATGTTGGTGACGAAAAACTGATTGACGGCCTGATGGTCAATGGCACCGCTTTCGGCATCGGCAAGTTGGCGTTGTCCTGGCGTAAAGTGCAAACGGGATACATTTATCATTATGCTTTCGCCATGATTATCGGGTTGATTTTATTCATGACATATTTTGTGATCTGGAAGGGGTAAGCACTGATGAACGCTTCGCTCCTCAGCTATTCTATCTGGATACCCATCGTCGGCGGCCTGCTGGTTTTAGCCGTTGGAGATCACCGTGCGGCGCTGGCGCGTTGGTTGGCCCTGATCGTGTCCTTGCTGGCCTTTGCCGTTACCATCCCCCTCTATACGGGTTTTGATACGCACACTGCGGCCATGCAATTCAGTGAGCGGGTTGCGTGGATTCCTTCCCTGAATATTTATTATCACCTCGGTGTGGATGGTATATCCCTGTGGTTTATATTGCTGACCAGCTTTTTGACCGTACTGGTGGTCATCAGCTCCTGGCGTAATGTCCAGACCCGGGTTGCCCAATTCATGGCGGCTTTCCTGATTATGGAAGGCATGATGATCGGCGTGTTCTGCGCCCTTGATGCCATTCTCTTTTATGTATTCTGGGAAGCCATGCTGATTCCGATGTTCCTGATTATCGGCGTTTGGGGTGGACCACGACGGGTGTATGCCACCATCAAGTTTTTTCTATATACCTTCCTGGGTTCCGTGTTGATGCTGGTGGCTTTGTTGTACCTGTATTTTCACAGCGGCAACAGTTTCGACTTGCTGGTTTATCAGCATACCCCCCTGGGAATGACAGCGCAGATTCTCATATTTATTGCTTTTTTTGTGGCGTTTGCGGTAAAAATTCCGATGTGGCCAGTGCATACCTGGTTACCGGATGCCCACGTGGAGGCGCCTACCGCCGGATCGGTGGTACTGGCAGCTATCATGCTGAAGATGGGGGCTTACGGTTTTCTGCGCCTGAGTCTGCCCATTGTTCCGGATGCCAGCCACAAACTCGCCTGGCTGATGATTCTGCTTTCCCTGATCGCCATTATTTATGTGGCGCTGGTGGCTATTGTTCAGGAAGACATGAAAAAACTGGTGGCGTACTCCTCCATTGCCCACATGGGCTTTGTGACGCTGGGCTTTTTTGTGTTTGATAGTGTGGCCATTGAAGGCAGTATTATTCAGATGCTCTCTCACGGCTTTATCAGTGCCGCCATGTTCCTCTGCATCGGCGTGCTCTATGACCGTATGCATACCCGGAATATCAAAGCCTATGGAGGGGTCGCCAACGTCATGCCGATATTTGCGGCGTTGATGATGTTATTCGCCATGGGCAATGTGGGGTTGCCGGGGACTTCCGGTTTTGTGGGTGAGTTCATGGTGGTACTCGGCACGTATCAGGTGAATCCGTGGTACGCGATTCTTGCCGCTACCGGTCTGGTTACCGGAGCCAGCTACACTTTGTGGCTGTTCAAACGCGCTATTTTTGGTGGAATTGTGCACCCCGAGGTGGCAGCCCTGAAAGATCTCGATGCCCGCGAAATGCTGGTGCTTGGGACTCTGGCGGCGTTCACCCTGCTCTTGGGCGTATGGCCCGCACCTTTCCTTGATATCGTACATACCTCGGTACAGCATCTGGTGGCGCAGATAGCTGTTTCGAAAATTCCGGCGTAGAAGGACACTGCCTATGAATGCTTTTCTGCTGCATTGGACTTTTGCGATACCGGAAATCTGGGTGTTGATCATGGCCTGCGTGGTGTTGCTGGCGGATTTGTACCTGGGCGAACGACTGCGGGACGTGGCTCCGGTGCTGACCGTACTGACGCTGCTGGGTGCAGCAGTGCTGACCTTTTTTGAATTGGGACAAAGTGGTACGACTTTCGCCGGTTTGCTGGTGCTGGATCCGTTTACCAATGTGGCCGAATTGTTCAGCTATCTGGCCGTATTGATGGTGGTGCTCTATTCGCGACGCTATCTGATGGATCGTGGCATATACCGGGGCGAAATCTATGTGTTGCTGCTTTTTGCCCTCCTGGGTGTCATGGTGATGGTCTCGGGCGCTAATCTGTTGAGCATCTATCTGGGGCTGGAGCTTTTGGCGCTGAGTCAATATGCGCTGGTTGCCTTCAATCGCGACAGTCTGGTCGCAACCGAAGCCGGGCTGAAATATTTTGTTCTGGGCGCCCTGGCTTCGGGTTTGCTGCTTTACGGTATGTCGCTGCTCTACGGACTGACAGGAACCCTGGAGGTTCGCCATATTGCTGCAGCACTGGTGAATGTTACCAGCAGTAATCTGATTCTGGTATTTGCCCTGGTCTTTATCGTGGCGGGTATTGCTTTCAAGCTCGGCGCAGCCCCCTTTCACATGTGGTTGCCGGATGTCTATCAGGGCGCACCCACGGTGGTAACGACCTTTCTGGCTTCGGCACCTAAAATCGGCGCCTTTGCCCTGATTATTCGCCTGTTGGTAGATGGTGGGTACGGCATGCTGGAATCCTGGCAGCAGATATTTATTGCCCTGACATTGGTGTCTCTGCTGGTAGGCAACCTGATTGCCATTGCCCAACAGAATCTGAAACGGATGCTGGCCTACTCAACCGTAGGGCATGTGGGTTTTCTTTCCCTGGGCATAGTTGCGGGGACAGAAGCTGGCTTTGCCAGCGCATTTTTCTACACCATTGTTTATGTGCTGATGTCTCTGGCCGGTTTCGGGATGATTCTGCTCCTCACCCGGGCGGGTTTTGAGGCGGATCGCATTGATGATTTCAAGGGATTATCGCAGCGCAAACCCTGGTATGCTTTTTTGATGCTCATCATCATGTTTTCCATGGCGGGTGTTCCACCGACGGTGGGCTTTTATGCCAAGCTGGCGGTGTTCCAGGCCGTCATTGCAGCGGGATATGTGTGGTTGGCGGTAATCGGCGTATTGCTGGCAGTAATTGGCGCTTTCTATTATTTGCGGGTCGTTAAAGTCATGTATTTTGATGCCCCTGAACCGGAAGGCGGGCCGATCGTGCGCGATGATCTTGCCAGTGCTACCCTCAGTATCAACAGTCTGGCCTTGCTGGTTCTGGGGATTGTCCCCGGACCGCTGATGGCCTTCTGTTTTTATGCCATGCAGGGAGTGATTTGATGGATATGCATAATTGGGCACTGCTTTATATATTGCTGGCTTTTGTGGCAGCCAATTTGCCCTGGCTGAGCAATCGCCTGTTTTTTATACGCCCGGTTGCGGGAGGCAAGGCTCTGCAGTGGTATCTGCTGGAGTGGTTGGTGATGTACTTCATTGTGGGGCTGATCGGCATGGCTGTTGAAAACAGTCTGGATGGTAGCCTGCATGCCCAGGGGTGGGAATTTTATGTGATTGCCCTGTGCATGTTTGCCGTTTTTGCCATACCGGGTTTCATCTGGCGCTTTAACGTGCTGCCCATGTTGCGTAGATCTTGACCGGAGCCTGCGTAATGGGTACATTTGCGGGCTGCAGGCGCGTAGCTCAGGGGGAGAGCGCTACCTTGACACGGTAGAGGTCGGCGGTTCGAAACCGCCCGTGCCTACCAAATCCCGCACCAGAGGGAGGAATCTCTCTGGTGCTTTTTCTTTGGAGGGGACATATGCCAGACATTCAGTTGCCAGACGGTAGTCATCGACAGTTCCCTGAACCCCTCACCGGGCTGGAACTGGCGCGCACTATCGGCAGCGGACTCGCCAAGGCAGCAGTAGCCATGCGCGTCGATGGTACCCTCAAGGATCTCTCCACGGTGCTGGATGAGAATGTGGCAGTAGCCATTATCACCAAGGACAGTCCCGAAGGTCTGGAAGTAATTCGCCACTCGACCGCGCATTTGCTGGCGCAGGCGGTACAGTCGCTGTTTCCGGATGTTCAGGTGACTATCGGCCCGGTAATTGAAAACGGCTTTTATTATGATTTTGCCAGTGCACGCAGCTTTACGGTGGAAGATCTTGCCACCATTGAAAAGCGGATGCGCGAACTGGTGAAACAGAATCTTGCCGTCCAGCGCGAAGTATTGTCTCGTGATGCCGCCATTGATCTTTTCGAGAGCATGGGTGAAGACTATAAGGTCCAGATTATCCGTGATATTCCGGCCAGTGAAGCATTGAGTTTGTACCGCCAGGGTGATTTCGTAGATCTCTGCCGGGGTCCTCATGTGCCCTTTACCGGATCACTGGGTGCTTTCAAGTTGCAGCGGGTGGCCGGAGCCTACTGGCGTGGAGACTCCCGCAACCCCATGTTGCAGCGTATTTATGGAACGGCCTGGGCGAGCCAGAAAGATCTGGACGCCTATTTGCAGCAGCTGGCTGAAGCTGAAAAGCGCGATCATCGCCGTATTGGCACCGAACTGGATTTGTTCTCCATTCAGGAAGATGCCGGGGGTGGATTGGTTTTCTGGCATCCTATGGGTGCCCGGATCCGGCGGGTCATTGAGGACTTCTGGCGCAGTGCCCACGTGGATGGGGGCTATGAATTACTGTTTACTCCGCATATTGCCCATGAACAGTTGTGGCACATTTCTGGACACAAGGATTTCTACGCGGAATCCATGTTTGATCCCATGCAGGACGAGGGCCAGCCGTATCAGCTTAAGCCCATGAACTGTCCTTTTCATATTCTGATTTATAAAGACAAGTTGCGTTCCTATCGGGATTTGCCCCTGCGTTGGGCGGAACTGGGGACGGTATACCGTCATGAAATGTCTGGAGCACTACATGGTTTGATGCGGGTGCGCGGCTTTACCCAGGATGACGCCCATGTGTTCTGCCGCCCTGATCAGATTGCGGTGGAAATTGGCGAAGTGCTGACGCTGGTTCAGAAAATTCTCGGTACCTTTGGTTTTGACCGCTACGAAATCAACCTTTCCACCCGGCCAGAGCACTCCGTGGGTAGTGATGCCATCTGGGAAACAGCTACCGAGGCTTTGCGGACCGCTTTGGATCGTGCGGGCCTGGAATATCAGGTGGATGAAGGGGGCGGAGCTTTTTACGGCCCGAAAATCGATCTGAAAATTCAGGATGCCATTGGCCGTAAATGGCAGTGCAGCACCATCCAGCTCGATTTCAACTTGCCCGAACGTTTCGGGATGGAGTATGTGGCCGAAGATGGTTCGCGGCAGGTGCCCATTATGGTGCATCGCGCCATATTTGGTTCTGTGGAGCGCTTTTTTGGCGTGCTCATCGAACATTACGAAGGAAAATTCCCATTGTGGCTGTCACCCGTGCAGGTTGCGGTACTTCCGATCAGTGAGCATTTTGTCGAATATGCGGAATCTGTCACGGCAGTATT
Source organism: Acidithiobacillus sp. HP-11 (assembly GCF_015100075.1). Taxonomy (NCBI): domain Bacteria; kingdom Pseudomonadati; phylum Pseudomonadota; class Acidithiobacillia; order Acidithiobacillales; family Acidithiobacillaceae; genus Acidithiobacillus; species Acidithiobacillus sp. HP-11. Next base: position 15,414 of record NZ_JACKYY010000019.1, on the reverse strand, counting down.
GAGCAAAATCGGCCTCCGTGTCGAAACGGACTTGAGAAACGAGAAGATAGGTTATAAGATACGCGCCCACACCCTGCGCCGGGTGCCCTATATGCTGGTCGTCGGAGAACGCGAGCAGGAAGCGGGAACCGTGGCGATCAGGGATCGGAACGGTCAGGACTTGGGTTCCCATAGCATTGCTGCGCTGGGCACCGCTCTGCAGAAAATGCATCAGGAGCGGCAGAATACCCTGGAGTGGCAAGGCTAGCGAGGAGGATAAGGCGATCGCGACGGAGAAAGAGGTCAATATCAACCGGGAAATTACCGCAGCGCGGGTCCGGCTGATAGGGGTGGAAGGTGAACAAATGGGTGTGGTTTCCTTTATGGAAGCCTTGTCGGCCGCTGAAGAAGCCGACCTGGATCTGGTGGAAATTGCCCCACAGGCCGAACCACCGGTTTGCAGGATCATGGATTACGGCAAGTTTCGCTTTCAGGAAAGCAAACGTCAGCATGAAGCGAAGCGTCGGCAAAAGCAGACCCAGGTAAAGGAAATCAAATTCCGTCCGCGTACGGATGATGCCGATTACCAGATCAAGCTCCGTAATATCATGCGTTTTATTGATGATGGAGACCGGGCCAAAATCACCCTGCGCTTTCGTGGTCGTGAGATGTCTCACCCGGAACTGGGCATGGAACTGCTCAACCGGGTAGAAAAGGATTTAGCAGAAGTCGGGGTGGTTGAACAACGGCCACGCATGGAAGGACGGCAAATGGTGATGATTGTCGCCCCAAGGAAAAAATAGGAGAGCATCGTGCCAAAAATGAAGAGCAATCGCGGAGCGGCCAAGCGTTTCAAGCGCACCGGATCCGGCAAGTTTAAGCATCGTCAGGCGTTTTTGAACCACATCCTGACCAAAAAAACGACCAAGCGGAAGCGTCATCTGCGCCACACCTTGGTGACTTCGGGAAGCGATCAGGCTGCCTTGCGGCGCATGCTTCCCTACGCTTGATGACAGAGGAATCGTACTATGCCTAGAGTAAAACGTGGCGTAACCGCCCACGCCCGTCATAAAAAAGTCCTGGCGCGCGCCAAGGGCTTCCGTGGTCAACGCAAAAGCAACTTCCGCATCGCCCATCAGGCGGTGATGAAGGCCCTGACTTATGAATACCGCGATCGTCGTACCAAGAAGCGGGACTTCCGCAGCCTCTGGATTGTGCGCATCAATGCCGCAGCACGTTCAGAAGGTTTGAGCTACAGCCGTTTCATGAATGGTTTGCTGCGTGCGGGTATTCAGCTGGACCGCAAGGTCCTTGCGGATATTGCGGTGCGCGACAAGCCGGCGTTTACCCGTCTGGTTGAGGTGGCTAAGGGCCAGCTGGCCGCTTAATTGTGACGGAGGCTGTGGATATGTCGCTATCTTCCATAGCTTCCCTTGCAGAGGCCGCGCGTGATATTGCGGCCGCTGCGGATCTTGCCGCGCTGGAACAAATCCGTCTGCACTGGTTGGGGAAAAAGGGTCTGTTGACCCAGGCCATGCAGCAACTCGGACAATTATCTCCAGAAGCGCGTCGTGAAGCCGGACAATTACTGAATGTGCGCAAGGAGGAAGTGCAGAATCTGCTGCAATCCCGCCGGACCGTACTGGAAGCTGCACGGATTCAAGCCCGCCTGGAGGCTGAGCGGATAGATGTTACTCTACCCGGAAGGCGCGTTGCGTTGGGGAGTAGTCATCCCATCCGTCAGACCCTCGAATGGATAGAGCAATATTTTTCCGGTTTGGGTTTTGAAATTAGTGATGGTCCCGAAATAGAAGACGATTATCATAATTTTGAAGCGCTGAATATTCCCGAAGATCATCCAGCGCGGGCCATGCACGATACATTCTACTTTGACCAGAATCGGGTGTTGCGTACGCATACCTCTCCGGTACAAATCCGCTTTCTCGAAAACCATCAGCCGCCTTTGCGGATGATTGCAACGGGACGCGTATATCGGCGGGATTCTGATATTACCCATACCCCCATGTTCCATCAGGTCGAAGGCCTACTTTTGGATGAAGAAACCAGTTTTGCTGATTTGCGTGGCCTGCTGGAAGATTTTCTTCAGAATTTTTTTGCCAAACCGGATTTGCCGGTGCGCTTTCGTCCTTCCTATTTCCCCTTTACGGAGCCTTCTGCAGAAGTGGATGTAGGCTGTGTCATCTGCGGTGGTTCAGGTTGTCGGGTTTGCAAGCAAACCGGCTGGCTGGAAGTGCTGGGCTGCGGCATGGTGCATCCGGCAGTACTGACTGGTGCCGGAGTAGATGGCGAAATATTCGGCGGCTTTGCTTTTGGCATGGGCATCGAAAGACTGACCATGCTGCGTTATGGGGTCAATGATTTGCGTCTCTTTTTTGAGAACGATCTGCGCTTCCTCAAGCAGTTTTCCTGAGGAGCGAAGGTTATGCGTATCAGTATTCAGTGGCTTCGTGATTGGTTGGATTTTTCCTGGAATACGGAAGAAATCGCCCGTCGCCTGACCATGGGCGGTATTGAAGTAGAAGCGATGGAGCCCGCTGCTCCGCCTTTCCATTCTGTGGTCGTTGCGGCAGTACAAAGCGTGGCAGCGCATCCGGAAGCCGACAAGCTGCGAATCGCTCAGGTAGATGCTGGTGACGGCACCCTGCGGACGATTGTCTGTGGCGCTGCAAATCTGGCTGAAGGGCAGCGGGTACCCCTGGCTTTGCCGGGGGCGGAGTTGCCGGGTAATAAAAAAATAGCCATTTCGGAACTGCGCGGGGCGCGTTCGGAGGGCATGCTTTGTGCGGCTGGTGAGCTGGGTCTGGAGGATGGCAGTAGTGGATTGTTGATTCTGGATGCAGAGGCTCCCGTAGGTGCGGATCTGTGGACCTACCTGCATTTGGATGATGAAATTCTGACTTTGGGTATTACCCCTAATCGCGGTGATGCCTTGTCCATCAAGGGCGTGGCGCGCGATCTGTATGCCCTTGGGGCGCAGCAACTGCATGACCCCCGGGCTGTCACACAAGACCACGAATGGTCTCAGCAGGACTCCACCCAAGAACCCGTGCAGGGTGATTACTCTGTCTCAATAGAGGCTGAAGCCCGAACAGCTTGTCCCAATTATACCGCATTGTGGATTGACGGTGTACCGAGTCGCTTGCCGGATTTTTTGCGCGAGCGTTTGCGCCGGGCCGGCCAGCGCAGCATCCACCCGATGGTGGATTTGCTGAACCTCTGGATGTTTGATACCGGTCAGCCTTTGCACGCTTTTGATGCTGATACGATTCAGGGTGGACTGTGTGTACGCTGGGCCAGGACCGGAGAAGTCCTTGATGCGCTGGATGGCCGCGATCTGAACCTGGAGCCGGATATGCTGGTCATTGCCGACGCGCAGGGACCAGTGGCACTCGCGGGTATTATTGGCGGACGCCGTAGCAGTGTGACCGCGCAAACTCGTTCCATTATTCTGGAAGCGGCGTTTTTTCAACCCAAGGCCATTCAGGGCCGCGCACGTCGACTGGGTTTGCAAACCGATGCCGCCATGCGCTATGAGCGGGGTGTGGATTTTAATCTGGCTCCGCAGGTAGCCAGAGGCGTGCTCGCGCAAATGATGGAACTGGCCACCGTGCAGTTGCGAGCCTCCCATTCATTTACCCTGAAGGGCCAGTTGCCAGCTTCCGCCGAAATTTCATTGCGGCAGAAACGTCTTGAGCGGGTGATGGGAATGCCCTACGCGGCGGCCGTTGTTGAGCAGTTGCTGACGCGTTTGGGTCTGCAGATCCGTCCGGTGCAGGATGGTTGGCAGGCTACTGCCCCCAGCCACCGTTTTGATCTGCGGATTGAGGCAGATCTGATTGAAGAGGTGGGAAGAATTTACGGTTATGACCATCTGCCAGCCCATCGCCCTCGTGGCCTCTTGCAGGCGGTGCCCGATAATCAATCATCATCTCAGCAGTTGCGTCATATTTTGCAGGCCCGCGATTATCACGAAGTCATTACCTACAGTTTTATCAGCCAGGAAGCTCAGGATGATTTCCAGCCGAATGCGGATGCACCCGCCTTGCTGAACCCCTTGTCAGCAGACCTGGCGGTGATGCGTGCCAGCCTCTGGCCGGGTTTGCTGCAGACCTTGCAATTTAATGCGAAGCGTCAGCAGGATCGTATTCGTCTTTTTGAAATGGGGCGGATATTTTCGGCAGATCGGCAGAGCATGATCCTGGCAGGTTGTATCTGGGGCGCCGCAGATCGGGAAAACTGGGCGCAAACGGCCCGGGATGTGGATTTTTTTGATCTTAAAGGGGATGTAGCCGCCATTCTGGCGTTATGGCCACAAACCCATTTTGAGTTCCAGACTTTGTCCACTGAGCATGCGCTGCATCCCGGACAGGCCGCAGAAATTCTGGTTGAAGGCTGCAGAATCGGGATGCTCGGGGCTCTGCATCCGACCCTTGCAGCGCGCTATGACCTGGACAAATCGGCCTTTTTCTTCTATCTAGACATAGAGATGCTGGAACATCTGCAGAAAGGGCGACATTTTACGGCGTTGTCACCCTATCCTGCCTTGCGCCGGGATATGGCGTTGGTCATACCCGATAACATTGAGGCAGGAGCTGTTCTGGCCGCAATGCAGCAAGCTGCCAGTGCGGTGGTGCAGGAAATTCGTATTTTTGATCGCTATCAGGGGGAATCCCTGCCAGCAGGGACCTACAGTTTGGCATTTGCGCTCATTTTGCAGGATCGCGAGCGTACGTTGACTGAGGCTGATGTACAAATGGAATTGGAGCGAATGCTCACAGCAGTGAAGCAAATCGGCTCCATAGAACTCAGGGCATAGGGAGACAAGAAAGTGGCCGTCACGAAAGCAGAAATTGTTGATATGTTGTTTGAAACCATGGGCTTGAACAAGCGTGAAGCCAAAGGCGTTGTGGAAGCCATGTTTGATCATATTCGCGAAAACCTGGCCCAGGGCGAAGAAGTGAAACTCTCCGGCTTTGGTAATTTCACCCTGCGCGATAAAAACCCCCGCCCAGGACGTAATCCCAAAACCGGCGTGGAAATTACCATCACCGCACGGCGGGTGGTGACTTTCCATCCGAGCCAGAAGCTCAAAGCCTACGTCAATGGTAGCGAACCAGATAACGGCTAAGGGTAAAGCTGGCAAAGAGCTCGTCGCGCTACCAGAAATTCCTGAAAAACGGTATTTCTCCATTAGCGAGGCGTCTCTGCTTTGTGGGGTAAAGGCCCATGTACTGCGCTATTGGGAGCAGGAATTCCCGCTACTCAGTCCGCTGAAAAGAAAAGGTAATCGCCGTTATTACCAGCGCCACGACTTACTATTGGCGCGACAGATTCGTGAGCTTCTATATGGAGAAGGTTACACCATCCACGGCGCTCGTGAACGACTTCAGGGGCTGCGCAACGAATCCAGTCACGGACATCCGGTCTCAGCAGCACAACTGGAATTCGAAATGGAGGATAATGCCTCCGGCCTGAACAGGGGCACGGGCAACCGTCTGACCTACCTGCGGACTGAGTTATCCGAATTGATAAAAATATGTGCCGGCAAGCATTGACCCGACGCCAGCGAAGCATTAGAGTAGCGGCTCTTGCGGGGCGTAGCGCAGCCTGGTAGCGCACCTGAATGGGGTTCAGGTGGTCGGAGGTTCAAATCCTCTCGCCCCGACCAATTTTACTATATGAATCATAATGATATATTTTTTATGGGCCATAAGTAATATCTGTGGGTAAACTTTGGGTTTATAATGGGGAAACCAGTAGGGATAACCCGACGGTATTCGTTACAATCCAAGGTTCCTGGTGTTTATCCAGGTAGTGTTTTGTCATCTTTTCGGTTGAGTGGCCCAGCAGTCTCCCGCATCGTATTGGACTGGCGCAAATCGGCCCCTATCCGGATTACAGGAAACGCTTGGGAATTTCTGAGGAAGAAATACAGGGCACAGGGCAAGCGTCATCCGGCTCAGGGGATCATCAGGTCTCTGAAGACTTCACTCGGTGGAAGCAATCAAAGCCTTCGGAAGGCACCACAAAAGCAAGGTATTTTTGTTTCCTGTGTCGAGTTCCCATGGTTTAAACAAGCCACGGTTGAGCAAATCACCACGATTGAGCGGCAGTCCTCTGCTCATCTTTATTGGCCCTTGCTTGATGTTGACCTTGCAGTTGAATCTATCCGCAGTCCAGCTTTGCTCCCATTAGTTGCCAAGCCCAACCCATCATTCCAGCGAACGCGCTAAAGCGCTCCATTGAATTCAGATAACCTCTCAGTAATGGAAACGCAATTGAGCTATTTGAAGTTGGTCGCCTTCAACGCGATACACCATGCGGTGTTCGTCCGTGATCCGGCGTGACCAAAATCCGGAGAAGGCGTGTTTCAGTGGTTCGGGTTTTCCGATGCCGCCGAACGGTTCACGCTGAGTCTCGCGAATCAGTTTATTGATCCGCTCTATCATCTTTCTATCCTGCTTCTGCCAAAACAGGTAGTCTTCCCAAGTCTCATCTGCGAAGACCAGCTTCACATGGACAGTTTCAGTTCAACGCCCTTACCAGCGTTCAATTGCGCTGCCGCCGCAAGAAGACGCTTCGCGTTCGCGGGCGTGCGCAAGAGGTAAGCGGTTTCTTCCAGCGCTTTATAATCTGCAAGCGAGAGCATCACAACCGATTGCTCTCCGTTGCGGGTAATAATCAACGCTTCGTGGTCGTCGCAGACTCGATCCATCGCGCTCGCCAAGTTCGCTCGAACTTTCGTGTAAGTAATAGCATCCACTGTCGGACTCCTGATTTGTACATGTTACTGTACATTCTTGCCAACCCGGATGTCCATCCCCCCGTCAACCGGACGCTGGTTACGCTGAGCGTTAAAAGCTTCCTTAAATTACTTTCTTGATGGAATACTCACCCACATCCGTTCAGTGGACGTTATTACCCCATTCCACATTTGCCGCGCTTATGGGTGGCACTGCGCGTAAGGCGCGTTTGACCAGTTGGCCACTGGCATCGAGAACGCTGAGCTGATAAAAACCGGCCACCGCTGGTGTCCAGTCCACGCTGCGTAACGCCGGGTTGGAGGCAAGTGGGCGACCGTCCAGCAGAAAATGAAAGGGCCGATTTCCGCCAATGATGCGAATGCTGACCGGTTCGCCAACTGTCAGCTGGCTTCCCGGTGCGGGAGAGGCAATTTCTAAAAGCGTACCCATGGGCTGGCGTTGCAAGGTCAGGGAACGGGTCGTCGGATGGATATCAATCGGCTGCCCCGGCAGAATGCTGAAAACCTTGGCGAGGATGGGGATGGCGGCGAGCGCTGTGTCACCGGGCAGGGCGGCGCCATTGGGTTGGCCAATCCAGACTGCTGCGGCGTAGCGGTGATTATATCCAACGGCCCAGTCGTCGCGATTTCCGGCGCTGGTACCGGTTTTCCAGGCAATGCCACCAGGACCACCAAAAGGGAAGGGACGATTGAGGATGGCGGTGACATCTTCCGCTGCATAAGGAGATAACAGACGGCGTGCGCGGCGATGTTGACCGGCAATCAGGTGCAAGCGTTCGACGACACCATTGTTAGCCAGTCCGGTGTATAGTGCCAGTAAGCGGCGCATGGAAATCCCGGCACCACCCAGGGCCAGAGGCAGGGCGGGATCCGCGCCATAGGGGAGCAACAACGGCGTACCGGCAGCCCGCAGATGTGCCGCAAAGCGCAGGGGGCCGTAGGCTTCGATAAGATCTACGGCCGGCACATTCAGGGAGCGTCGTAATGCGGTAGTTGCGGTGACGACCCCCATATAGCGGTCATTATAATCATTAGGTTCATAAGCGCCGAAATTGCTGGGAAAATCAGCTACATTGGTGCTTGGGCGGATGATTCCGGCTGCAAAGCCGAGGCCATATAAAAAAGGCTTGAGGGCGGAGCCCGGAGACCGAATAGCGCGGGTCATATCGACAAAACCATCGCGCTGGACATTACCCCAATCACCACTGTAAATCGCACGGATGCCTTTTGTCTTGAGGCTGACAACCACTATAGCGATGCTCTCCGAGGGGGCCATCTGCTGCAGGGCATGTTGGGCGATGTCGGCCACCGCGCGATCCATGGGCGCATCAATTGTGCTATGCGTCCCGCTGGGTAGTGTCGAGGCTACCTGGGGAGAAAGCAGAGGCATGGGATAGAGCCGTTGCGGCAGCGCTGTTGCCAGAGCGCGCTCCAATGCTGCCTTCGAAATAATGCCCCGGCGTTGGGCTTCGCGCAGAATCTGATTACGGGTGGCAAGAGCCGCGCGAGGGTGGGTCAATGGATTCAGCCGATTGGGATTGCGCACCATCATGACCAGAAAAGCCGCTTGTGCCGGACCCAAGGTGCGTGGAGACTGATTGAACCAGGCATGCGCAGCCGCCTCGATACCCTGAATGTTGCCACCCTCAGGAGCCAGTGACAGCCACATGCCCAGCACCGCAGACTTGGAATAATGTTCATACAGCGAAATGGCCTGCAGGGCCTCCACTATTTTGACGGGCAGGGTGCGCGGTGTCGGATGGAGCATGCGGGTGACCTGCATGGTGAGGGTGGAAGCGCCGGAAACTACGTGCCCCGCCATGATCATCTGTCCAGCAGCACGGATGATGGCCAAGGGATCAATACCGGGGTCCCAGGCGAAATTCTGGTCCTCAATGGCGATCAGCATCTGGATCAGGACCGGACTGACCCGCTTTGCGGGCGTGGCAAAAGCCCATTGCTGTTGGTGATTGAGAAACATACTCAATACGTGGCCGTGGCGGTCGTAAATGATGCGCCCCTCCTGCTTCAGCGTCTGGGTATCGGGCGGCATAAACCAGGCAATGACGGCCACCAGAATGATGCTGAGCAGCAGCCAGTGTCCGACGCGACGCCACCAGGCGTAGCGGCCGCGAGGCCAGAGGCAGCGTCGGCCCCCGCGCAGGATGCTCGAAAATATTTTGTCCGTCTTGCGCCCACTCATGCGGTGTTCATGAGGCAGGCGCTGCTGTCACGCTGACCTTGCGCCCAGCGCTGCGGGCGAAGATGGAAGGGTGAAACATGTCGCTTAGCGTAACGCCGGGCAGAAGATAATGCCCAGGAGTGACGGCGCGCAACAAAATGGCCGTCTTGAAATCGGGTATCCCGTCGCCGTCGAAAGCCTGACTGTCTTTGGGGGCCATTTTGAAGGCGGCTTCGTAGCGGTCATCGGTAGCCGCAGTGGCTTCCGGAGTGCTGAGGTTTTTGAGCCAGGGCAGCCCATGCACCTTGCCCGCCGAGAGGTCGCCTGCCAGTTCCCAGCCCGGTGGCAGACCCATGTTGAGCAGTGCACGATGGGGTAAATTATCGCTGATGCTCCCTTTCAGAACGACGACGAAGACGGTGTTCTGCGGCAGGGAGTCAGGCTGCAGGGGCTTGCCCGAGAGTGAATAAAAAGCCTGGCTGACAGTCATCCCCTGGTCGGCGGCCGGAGGGGGGCTGCTGGTGATGCCGGTCGTGCTGAGGGCTACTGTCAGGGCTTTGCTGCCAAGATTACGGATGTTGATTGCCTGTCTCAGAGGCAGAACAACGGGTCCAGTCTGCTGGATGGTTCGCTGACCCCATTGCACATGCACTGGTTGATTGTTGCCGCCTAGTACGCCATCGGCGTAAAGCGCCCAGGCGAGTTCCTGGGTCGTCAGACTATCGGGTTCCAGCCCCGCGCCGGGCAGATTCTGCCGTAATTTGACCATGGCATCGGGCATCAGTCCGGTCTGGGCAATGATGGTCGGTACTGCCCAGGCATCCCGTAAAGGTGAACCGAAGGCCGCATCCCAGTCTGAGCGTCCCCACCACCAGTCGCCGCCAATGGGCCCCTGACTTTTGATGGCTTTTTGCAAGGCCTGCTCGGCCAAATGGCGTTCGCCAATGGTGTTCAATGCCGAGCCCAGTTGTGCAAGGGCCAAGGGCATGGTGAGTTGATCCATGTGTCTTGCCAGCATACGGATGGCTCCTGCTGGCGCTTTCCCAGCCAGACTCAGGTCGTAGACTGCATAAATGCGATCAAATACCGGGTGGCTTTCCTCTTCCACCTCATTACTCAGCCAGTGCAGGGCCTGGTCGATGGTGGGTTGCGGCACCGTTGCCCCGGCTTTTTGAGCGCGCAGGAGAAATTCTGTGGCAAAAGCCGTGAGCCAGGGCTGGGCGTCACCATTATTGGACCAGAGCCCGAAAGCGCCATCATAACGCTGATCATTGAGGACCTGATTCACGTAATCCTGAAGCTTGGCGGCTTGTTCCGGGGTGATGAGCGGAGGTTTCAGAATGGTCAGCGGTAAACCCTGGCTGGCGGCATTGAGCAGTGAGTGACAACGCCAACCCTGATACAGCGCCTGCACGTAGGCTTTGGGGTTGAAGGGCAGGGTGTTGCCCAATGTTACTGCAGTGGTGCTGGAGCCGGGAATGAAGCCTTGCAGATCCGGATTGAGGAGATGCTGGCTTCCGGCTGCCAGGGTCAGCCTATGATTTTTGGAAACCGGGGGCTGGGTAGAATGCACAACCATATCCCAATGGCGGATGAGTTGGTATCCACCTGGTCCGGTAATACGTAGGGTCAGATGAGAGGTCCCTTCTCCCGTGCCGGTCAGGGTAACCGGCAAGAGATGCATGGCCTGCACTTTCAAAAAGGTTTTGTGCTGACCATTATTCCCGACCTGAATGGGTCCGGTAGCGGTGACTACACTTTGATAGTTGCCTGCGGGCAGCTTCAGGTTCTGCAGCATGAGCGTGGCCTCGGCGCCATCACCGGGGGACAAAAAGCGGGGCAGCAGCAAATTGGCGATGAGCCGGTTGCGGACGATGATGTCGGCATCGCAGGCACCCACCGCATCTCCCTGCCAAGTCACGGCCATGAGATGTAATGCGCCATTGAACTCCGGAACATCAATGGGAAGTTCCGCAAGCCCGGCACTGTTGGCCTGCACCGGACCGGCAAATAGTGCCACCACCTTCTGGGGAATGGGACGCACGGCCGGGCCGAAGTTGGCTCCGGCCCCATTTTGCAGGAGTGCCTCATAGCCGGTAGGTCGCGCCAGTAACGCAGCGTAGTTGTCTGCTACGCTGATATCCAGTCGCCGTTTCCCGAAAAAATGATGCAGCGGATTCGGGTTGGGAAACTGGGTAAGGTTGAGAATCCCCTGATCGACGGCCGCCAGCGTCACGTAGGCACCGGGTCGGGTTTTAACAGGAATCCGGATGATTTGACGGGGGCTATAAACAGGCTGCACATCAAAATGAACAGGGATGGCGCGCTCGCCAGGCTTGAGGCCCAGCCAGGTCAGGCCGATGGCGCGTTCTGGTGCCTCGCTGGCGCTGGCCGGCCGAAACACATCGACCAGCGCATAAGCACCTGCACCCCAGCTTTTTTCCACCGGAATATGCAGGGTGATGCCGCCCTTGGGTAAATTGAAATTTTTCAGAGACAGGATTTTGTCGTTGGCGAGCACCAGCACGGCCGGGCCGCCAAAGGGAGCATCAATATGGATATCTGCCGTGCTGCCTGCCGTATATTCTGCCGTGTTACTGCGTACTGAAACCCGTTGAGGTACACCCGGATTGGCACTGGTCTGCCAGCCGGAGTAAAAAATCGCGGAACTGGCTGCCAGCCCACCGCGCGCCTCAATGACCCGCAGTCGGTAACGACCATAATCCAGCAACGGCAATTGCAGGGTATAGGCATGACCGGCGGGTAAGCTGATATTTTTCTTCAGTACAGGATGGTCAACGTAGCTATATCCCCAACTGGCTACGCCGTGTTGCATGGAAATGTTCCATTGCGAAGACTGTCGGACTACTTCGATTTGTACGGGCATGGCGCTGGGCTTGCCGTCTGGTGCCAAAGCCACAATATGAAACTCCGGTATTTTCCCTGCGGCTACCGTGTCATTTTTAAAGGTATTTTCGATGCCAATAAGGGGATGGTCGGGGGTTACCGGCAAAACGATTTCGCTGCTTACCGGCCGGCCGGAAGGCTCATTGATGGATACCGCGACATGGGCTTTCAGAAAACGCGTGCTATCAGGTAGTTGCTTTAAGTTGATGGATACTTGTGTCTGGCCTTCAGCATCGGTGTCCGGCAGTGTCGGCTCCTGGACCGGGGCGGTAAATATTTCGCCATGTAGTCCGAACTGATAGTTCTGCCATTGCGGATAGGGCGTAGGACCACTGCTCAGGCTGATCCGCGCCGTTCCCGACAAATGCCCACCCGGAGCGCCATAAAGATAACGTGCCTCTACCGGCCACTGCAGGGCTTGTCCGGCTGGAATGGGCTTGGCTGTGCCCAGTTTGACAGCCAGAGTTGGCGGTACAAAGGCAGATACGGTAAAGCTTTCCTGCGCCAGGGCAGGTTCCTTGAGACCTGTCGCCAGACTCACACTCCAGTTGCCATCCTGAGCGGCCAGGGGCAGCTTGACGGGTACGGCAATGGCATCGTCGTCAGACAATTTTGGAACCGTATCCAGAAATACCTGCCCACCGGGCCGCCGCACAATGAGATGCAGAGGCAAATTCAGTGGTTGACCTGCGGCGCTGCGATAAATGGCCGCCACATGGACCGTCTCGCCGGGACGATAAATGCCCCGGTCCAGCCACAGGAATGGACTGACCGGTTTCAGTGCCGGGCGTCCGGAAATGCCGCGCCCGGACAAATTCAGCGGCGAGTTTTCGAGATTGAACAAGGTAAATTCATTATCCGGCCCATAAATGTGCAGGGCAGCCGGGCTTTACCCACCACTGCCCTGGAGAATGGGTTTGGGGAAAAAGGCAATGCCATCGGCGTTGGTCTGGACGGTCTGGAGGATATCATTGTCCTGGGCAATGAGTTTTACGCTGACGCCACTCCAGGGGCTGGCATCCGTATAATGGCGGATCTGCACATATAATCCATTGCGGCCCTGCCAGACGGTAGGTGCCAGATTGGTGCGTAATACCAGTTGTACGCCGTTCAGGCCGCCGTTAGGGTTGGGCGTACCATCTCCCGGGCTGATCTCAATGGCATAGAGCCCGGGTTTCTGCAGGATTTTGGGCAGTGGCAATATACTGTGCATCAAGCGGTTGGCGCTGAAATGCGGAATATCCGCGCTGCCTTGCCAAATCGTCAGGCTGTTCTGGTTGTTCAGGGTGGATTCGCTCTCGTCCTGGTTCAGCAGTGGGTGGTTGGCCACAAAAGCCAGCAGGGCACGTTCTGGTACCCGATTGATTTTCAGTTTAACTCTGGAAATATTGATACTGGAAAAGCCTACGGCGGGGGGCAGTGATGCCGGGATAATGAAGCGCCCGGTATCGGTGATGATGCTGGGAGATCGGTTGGGCAGGGTCAAGGTGACCGTTTGTGCCTTGGCCAGAACAGCGCCGGCAATGGCGGGCAGACCCGCACGGATATGCATCTGGGTACTGCTGCCAGCGGGCAGGCCGCTGATGCAGATGCCGCCATTTTCGCGAACCACGGCGACATGCGCCTGGGCAGGCGAAAAAGTCACCCAGTTGCTGGCATGAAAATCCGGAGCTTCGGACAGTGGGGCTGTAAACTGGACGCAAGTACGGGTGGGGAACTGGTTGGTATCGGGTGTGATTTTCTGAACCTTGAAACCGTAGTGCATTACGGTTTTTTTCAGATCGACAGCCACTTGGGCATTGCCGGGATAAGCGCGATACATGGCCTCGAGCAGATGAATTTCACCGAGATGATCGTCCTCTGCAGCCAGTGCTTTCTGCAGAATCTGCAAAGTCGGAAGCAGGAGGGTGACATCCGGTTTCTGGCTGTAGATATTACGATCATAAGCCAGATAGGCAGCATATTTAGTCTCTTTTGCAGAGCTCCGATCCCGCTTTTGCAAGGCATCGGCCATATGCCACCAGATTTGTGGATCGGTATTGTCTCCGAGGGCAATGCGTTTTTGGTAGTCGGTGACGGCTGAAGACCAGTCTCCTGCCGAGTAGGCCTGATCTGCCTTGCTGAGCGCGTCGCTGCGCTCTTGTTGTTTCCAGCTTTCATATTGCTTTTGCAGGGTTGCAGCCTGAGCCGTATTTCCGGATTGCAGGGCATTAAGAATGGCTTTTTCCTTATCCTGACATTTTTTGCGGAAACTCTGGCCCGGCGCCGAAGACTCCAGCGTGCTGGCATAGTTTTCGGCGTCATTTCCCAGCCCGGGCAGAGTCCGGGATAAGTTGACGACCGGGATGGTAGTAGTGCTTGGCGTGGAGATGGTGGAGGCGGCAGAAAGCGTATTATTAGCGTTGGTTACTTCAGAGTGATTTGGAGCTTGGGGTGGGGATGTTTTGCCGGCATGATCTGCGGATTGGGATGATTGGCTGTTATGGGTCTTGGCCGAATGGGTTGTTGCGTCTTGTCGGGTACTGAAAGCCCAGGCCGCAAAAGCGATGAGTACCAGCAGTAATGTGATGACTATCCATAGGAGCCGGGAACTGATTTTATGCTGAGTCATATATTCTCTCTATGGAATCTGCCGGATAGATTGTCAAAATGTGTAAGAATTTGCCAGAAAAAATCAACCGCTCCCGATAATTGTGAATAATAATTTAAACGTGTTCAGGGGACAACGTGGAAATGAGTGGCAATTTCAGCAAAACTAATACGTGATATACTGTTTGCAGTAGATTTTCGTTTCGGCCTATTTGATTGCTGCGATGTCGTTGTTTTATTTATTACTGTTCCCGTTAAATAATAGGAGTGTTCATGTTTGCCCTTAAAGTTTTATTCGCCGATGAAAATGCCGCCAGGGAAGCCATTTCCAGTATTCGCGAGGCCGGGATGGAAAAGCATGCGGATCATCCTGATTACTATGCAGCGCTGCAAAAACTGCTGCAGCAGCCTTTACGGTGCAGCCCCGCTGTTTTTGCCGAGAAGGATGTCATCTCCTGTGAATTTTATGGTTTTGACGAGAAAGAATCGGCGATGGTGGAAGCGGCTTTTCTGGATGTAGGGGCGCTGGAAGTGGTTGTCGAATAGTCGGGTAACGGCTGGCGGGTTCCCGATTCATTGGGCAATCAACCCGCCCGTACCACGGGAATGTCTGACCACGCGTTCAGATAACGGGGGGAGCGGTTTCCGGCACGCATGGCCCAAGCTCTTTCGGCCCGCAGCCCGGCTACCCCGAATCCTGGAGCCGCTTTACCATAACGCTTTTGTAGCAGCGTTAGCACATCAGCCAAGGCTTTTTTCTGTGCATCGTCGGGTGTAATTGCATCCTAAAGTTTCACCGTTTTTCCGCGAGGAAAATCGGCATGGTTAACAAAAATGTCGGTCATTAAATATTATTATTTATCTATGAATTATACTTATTTTGGCGCTATTTTGTTACCCTATTTTTCTTGTTTTATTTATTGTGAATCAGCCAGATAACGATGAATAGAACCGCCTTCCGTGATATAATGAG
>NZ_JACKYY010000017.1:0-53458 GCF_015100075.1 Acidithiobacillus sp. HP-11 | reverse complement strand
CAGATGAAGCTCTCTCCAGCCATTTTCTGGGACTTTGGCCCCATCTCTGCCAACCCCCTCATAAATCATTCACTCAGATGCTCATGCGTATGGTGGCGTAGCATGCGGCGACTTATTCCTCATGAAAATCGGTGAAACTTCAGTTTAAGTCCTGCCTGCTTCAAAAGTTTGTGGAGTAATCCTGTGCCCAGGTCTTTACGTGGATGCGGGATCGAAAGATGCCCTGGGCGATCGGGATGCACATAGACGTGATGCGAACCTTTTGTACTTCGATGCAACCATCCCGCCGACTCCAGGCATTTGATCAGTTCTGAGCTCGTCATGGTGTGTATTATACACACGGATTTCTGCAAGTCATTGCCGGGAGACTAACGGCCATCCTCCCATTTCCCTCGCTTTGTGCAAAGGGAGTATTCATGGAGGATCGACAGATGAAAATCAGACTGATATTAGCCCTCGTATTACGATCAATCGGGGGTTTTGTTTTTACCACAATGGGCACAGACACCGTTCACCACCAGTTCCATTTCGATGACCGAATAATCCTTGGGAAGAGTGGGCGTGGAGACCGGGCTTTCCGGAAGACAAAAAACCTGTCCACAGGAAACACAGTGAAAATGGGGATGCTGATTGGATTGTTCCAGGCGTCGGGCACTGAAACGCCAGACCCTATCATCTGCGGTAATGCGGTGGGCCAGGCCGATATCCACTAACCACTCCAGATTGCGATATAAGCTGACCCGATCTACCGGGCTCGCGATGCTTGATTCCAGACGTTGCTGGACCTCGGGATGGCTCAGGGGTTGCTCGGCGTCCAGGAGCGTCCTGTAAACAGCAACGCGTAACTTGGTGACGCGTTGTCCCGCGTCCCGCAATAGCTGAGTCACTTCTGCATCGCTGTGCGTGGGGGAGGGCGTATCATGAACATGATTTTTCATGGGTTCATGCTAGAGCAGCCCCTGCATGGGTGCAAGTCCGACCGTGATCCGGGGAATGGCTGGACATCTGGGCATCAGCCGCGCTAGATTTTCAACAGGTTCACTCAGGAGTCTTCCATGTCCTCAGAAAAAATCGCCGTTGGTCAAGATGCCCCGCAATTTCACGCTGCTGCTTATGGCAAGGATTCAGAAATCCGTTTGCGCGATCTCCACGGCAAAATTGTCGTCCTTTATTTTTATCCCAAGGATGATACTCCCGGCTGCACCACAGAAGGCCAGGAATTTACTGCCCTTTATCCTGATTTTCAGGCGGCTGGCGCAGAAGTTTTGGGCGTTTCCCGCGACAGTCTGGCCAGCCATGAAAAATTCGCCTGCAAGTTCAATTTCCCTTTTCCGCTTCTGGCAGATACGGACGAAGCCCTCTGCACCGCTTTTGATGTGCTCAAGGAAAAAAACATGTACGGCAAAGTCAGTATTGGTGTAGAGCGCAGCACCTTTGTTATTGACCGGCAAGGTAAAATTGCCTATGTGGAGCGCAAGGTCAAAGCGGCAGGTCATGCGGCGGCGATACTTGATATTGTCAAAAAACTCCCATGAGTGCCGGCAAAGCTGTTGCCAACGATCCCCAAAAACCACGGCTTTATATTCTCGACACCAATGTCCTGATGCACGATCCAGCGTCGCTGTTCCGCTTTCAGGAACACGACATTCTGCTTCCCATGATTGTTCTGGAAGAGCTGGATCAGCATAAAAAAGGACTCAGCGAGCAGGCCCGTAACGTCCGTCAGGTCAGTCGCAGGCTCGACGAACTGCTGACGGATACGGCGGATCTGGATAAGGGCCTGCCTTTGCCCTACGCCCAGGGCCGTCTGTTTTTTCAGACGGCCGCCTACCAGCAGGCTTTGCCGGAAGATCTGGCGGGTGGTAAGGCCGATAATGAAATTCTTGCGGTCACCTTGGCCTTGCAAAATCGTCACCCTGAAAAAGATGTCATTCTGGTCAGCAAGGACATCAATCTGCGCATCAAGGGCCGGACCCTGGGTATCCGCGTGGAAGACTACGAAAATGACCGTGCCCTGGAAGATGCGGACTTATTGTACACAGGCTCGGAAATTCTCAGTGCAAATTTCTGGGATCAGCACAGTCGCGATCTGGATGCCTGGCAGGAAAGCGGGCGCAGTTTCTATAAAATCAGTGGTCCTGCCATTCAGCACTGGCATGCCAATGAATTTATTGCCCTGCATCAGGGGGAGGCGGATGCCGATGAATTCGCGGCTATTGTCCGCGAAGTGCATCCTGAACATGCCATCATCGAGCGAATCACGGATTATCGTCATGATCGTCATGCCGTTTGGGGAATTGTCGCCCGTAATCCTGAGCAGAATTTTGCCTTGAATCTGCTGATGGATCCGGACATTGATTTTGTCACCCTGCTGGGTCATGCCGGCACCGGAAAAACCCTGCTGACCCTGGCGGCCGCTCTGGATCAGGTTTTTGAACATAAACGCTATTCGGAAGTCATTATTACCCGGGCAACGGTACCAGTAGGCGAAGAAATTGGTTTTTTGCCGGGGACTGAAGAAGAAAAAATGCAGCCATGGATGGGTGCGCTGGAAGACAATCTGGAAATTCTGGCGCGCAGCAGCGATGAAGCCGGGAGTTGGGGGCGCAGTGCGACCCAGGACTTGCTAAACAAACGCATTCGCGTGAAATCCATGAGTTTCATGCGGGGGCGCACTTTTCTGGAGAAATTTGTCATTATCGACGAGGCCCAGAATCTCACCTCCAAGGAAATGAAAACCCTGATTACCCGGGCAGGCCCCGGCACCAAAATTGTCTGCCTGGGCAATATTGCCCAGATTGATACGCCCTATCTGACGGAGACCACTTCGGGTCTGACCTATGTGGTGGATCGTTTCAAGAATTGGGCACATAGCGGCCACATTACCCTGCGCCGTGGCGAACGCTCAAGACTGGCGGATTTTGCCAACGAAGCTCTATAGATGACTTGTCGGGTGGCCTGCAGAACCCTTAGACTGCGCTGGGCTTTTGAGGGGGGAGAGCGGGCATGACCTGGACTGTGGCCGATAGTCGTCATCTGTACAATCTGCAGCAATGGGGCGAAGGTTATTTTGACATCGCCGAAGACGGGCAAATGCTGGTGCGGCCAGATGCGCGTGCGGACAGTCCGGCGATTGGACTGGCTGATGTGGCCAGCGAATTGGGAGAACACTCCCTGGGGCTGCCCTGTCTGCTGCGTTTTCCACAAATTCTCGGTCACCGGGTAGAAAAACTGCGTGGCGCCTTTACGGCCGCCATGCAGGATACGCACTATCAGGGGGGCTATACCCCGGTTTATCCTATCAAGGTCAATCAGCAACGTCGGGTTGTGGAAGAAATTCTGCGGGCGGGCTCAGGCAATGTGGGCCTTGAAGCGGGCAGCAAGCCGGAATTGCTGGCCGTGCTGGGCTTAATGCCCGTAGGCGGAACAGTCATTTGCAATGGCTATAAGGATCGCGAGTATATTCGTTTGGCCTTGAGCGGCGAAAAGCTGGGCTTGCGGGTTTATCTGGTGGTGGAAAAAATATCGGAATTACCGCTCATCCTCAGTGAATCCCGGGATATTGGTGTGCAACCCCGCATTGGCGTTCGTGCCCGGCTGGCTTCGGCAGGGGCGGGTAAATGGCAAAACACGGGTGGGGAAAAATCCAAGTTTGGTTTGTCCACCGCGCATATTCTCGATTTGCTTGAACATCTACGCCGGGAGAACGCTCTGCAAAGTCTGCAGTTACTGCATTTTCATCTGGGTTCGCAAATTCCCAATATTCAGTTTATTAAAGGTGGTATGCGCGAGTGCGCGCGACTGTATGCCGAGTTGCGGCGTCTGGGCGCGGCCCTGGAAGTCGTGGACGTAGGCGGCGGTCTGGGGGTGGATTACGAAGGAACCCATTCGCGTGCCTATTGCTCGACCAACTATCATGTCAGCGATTATGCACATGCCATTGTCAGTGCCCTGGCTGAGGTGTCCCGCCAGGAAAATTTGCCGGAGCCCCATGTGGTTTCGGAATCGGGCCGGGCTCTGACCGCTCACCATGCCATTTTGTTGACGAATGTGACAGATGTGGAAATGGCAGCAGGAGAGCTGCCCTTGTCTGCAACTGCCGCGCAGGGAATCACCGAGGAATGGCAACGTCTGCTCCAACGCCTGGAGAATGCCCAGTCATCAGATGCCCTGGAGGTTTATCAGGAAGCCATTTACCTGCTGGGTGAAGTACATCAACAATTTAATCTTGGTCTGCTGCATATTGAACAAAGAGCGCAGGCGGAAGAAATTTACGCGCGCGTTATCTGGCAGGTGCGTCGCTTTCTGGACCCCCATAATCGGGCGCATCGGGATATTCTGGATGAACTGGATGAAAAAATTGTCGATAAATATTTCGTGAATTTTTCATTATTTCAATCCTTGCCGGATGTCTGGGCGATAGATCAGATTTTCCCCATTATGCCCATTCAGCGCTTAAATGAAGAACCAAAACGTCGCGCCCGGATTGAAGATATTACCTGTGATTCCGATGGTCGGATTGACGCCTATGTGACCGCAGAAGGCCTGACGCCGGCCTTGCCGGTTCATGCCGTGCAAAATGACAAGCCCTATATATTGGGTATATTTATGGTGGGTGCCTATCAGGAAATTCTTGGTGATATGCACAATCTTTTCGGCGATACGGATTCGGTGAATGTGCTTTGTAATGCGCAGGGTCAGGTTCTTCTGGAGCAGCCTGTGGCCGGAGATACCGTAGAATCGGTATTGAATTACGTGCAGTTTTCTGCTCCGGATTTACTGGCGCGTTACCAGAAAAAAGTCGATCATTGTACCCATCTCAACCCTGAGCAACGGCACATTTTCCTGCAACAATTTGCCGATGGTCTGCATGGTTATACTTATTTGGAGTGATTTGTGATTCTTGAACCTGAAACTTCTCCTTATATTCTGTTGGGCGGCGAAAGCGCGATCCGGGCTTTGGTCAATCGTTTTTATGACTTGATGGACAGTGAAGCCCAATGGCGCAGTCCTTTGCGGGAAATGCATCCGGCCGACTTGAGCGAATCCAAGGAGAAACTGTTTTTGTTTCTTTCAGGCTGGCTGGGTGGACCGGATTTGTACGTCGAAAAGTTTGGACATCCCCGCCTGCGGGCGCGCCATGCCAGCTTTCCGGTAGATGATCAGGCGCGGGATCAGTGGATGGCCTGCATGTTGCGCTCCATGCAGGAACAGGACATGCCGCCCGAAGTGTATACGCATTTACAGACTGCCTTGCAGCGTACGGCAGATTTCATGCGCAATCGTTAGTGCTGCGTGCCTGGTTAATTTGCCGTGACCGGATTGATGAGCGACCCGATGCCTTCAATACGAATTTCGCAGTGTTCGCCGGCCCGTAAAAAGCGCGGCGGATTGCGCGTGAATCCTACACCAGCCGGTGTTCCGGTAATGATCAGGTCTCCACAACGCAGGGGCGTGACTGCCGCCAGGGCTCGAATCAGTGCCGCAACGTTGAAAATCAGATCGGCCGTATTGCCGGTCTGCATGACCGTACCATCAATCAACGTCTGCAAGGCCAGGCCTTTGGCTCCCATGGGAAGTTCATCGGCACTGACTACCACAGGCCCACATCCGCCCGTAGCAGGAAAGTTTTTGCCCAGGGTCCACTGACTGGCGCGAAACTGGAAATCCCTGACGCTGGCATCGTTGAAAATAGTGTAACCCGACACGCAATCCAGTGCTTGTGCATCGTTCATGGGCCCGAAGCAGGGCTTGCCAATAACCACAGCGAGTTCTCCTTCGTAATCCAGTTCCCGGGAGCTGGAAGGGATACGCAGGGCTTGACCGTGTCCCACCAGAGTATCTTCGTAACGCATAAAAAAGTTGGGATATTCCGCTGGTGGAGCAGAGACTTCCGTGGCATGACTTTGATAATTCAGCCCTGCGCAGAGGATTTTGCAGTTTTCGGGTAAGGGAGGCAGAAAATTCAGTTGCGTGGGATCGAGCAGGTCCTGGGCATGCGCACGATTAAGTCGTTGTTCCAGATCATTGCGCAGGCTGGCACTCGCGCCGAGCAAATCCATCAGGGTCAATCGCGGGGCGATATTCCGCAGGGACAGCAAGTCGCGACCGCGCCAGAGCGCCAATTCGATGGTGCTGTTACTACTGATTTTACTGAGTTTCAATGCTTACTCCTTGCCTTGTTTGTTGCCATATACTAGCACCTCGGCTAAGGTGCGCCTATAAAATACCCGGCAAGGACAGGACATGGTAATGACAGTATACGGGATTGATGTAGATCCCGAATGGCTATTGCATAGAGCGATTTATACGGTACTGATTATACTGGGCAGCTACGTCATTTTGCGTTGGTACGGTAAAGCCATCAATCACCTGCTGTCTTTTCTGGGATCACGGCGCACCATTTCCCATGGTTATGGCATCGTTTTTAAACGCATAACTACCTGGTTTTTATGGCTTCTGGTTTGGGTAGTGGTGTTGCGCGTCTGGGCGGTGGATGTGACTGCCATATGGACGACTTTTGTCAGTCTGCTGGCGGTAATCGGTGTGGGTATGCTGGCTTTGTGGGCGATGGTCAGCAATATTACCGCGCGGTTTTTTATCTGGTTCTGGCAGCCCTTACGTTTAGGTCAGCGTATCGAAATTTTCCCCGAAACACTCATCGGTGAAGTGGTTGAAGAAAACCTGATGTTTACCGAACTCAAACAGGACGATGGCGCGGTGGTCGTCATCCCCAATAATTTTTTCTTTCAGCGTGTGATCCGCCGTTTACCGGATGTGGGCGATAAGAAAGATAGTGAATAATTTTCTCCGGAATTGCATATTTTTCGTTTAGATGTTCAGTCAGACTTCTTGTAACAGTCTTCCATTTTTATATGGTAGATCGCGTAGTTGCGTTGGCTGACGCCTCCGTTGCGAGTGACACATTTTCTGCCTGCAGATTATGTCCGCTTACCCAACCGAGAATAATCCCCACAATGGCCATGGCAGAGAGTGCGGGATAACCAATGAACTGCATCAGCGGTCCGCCCAGAAAAGTACCCAGCACGGTAGCTACCGCGCCACTGGCATTAAATAAACCCATGGCGGCACCCTGGCTGAACGGCGTCAGACGGGCTGTAAGAGTAGTGCCCGAGATGCTTTGCAAAGGCCATACGGCAATAATCAGGACAAAACCCAACAGAGCCACGAAGGTTTTGGGAATGGGCGTAAAAAAGACAGCCAACAGCAGGGTAAACCCAAGCAGTCGTCCGATGAGCGACCAGCGATATACCCGTCCGGCGCCAAACTTTCCCGAGAGTTGTCCGCCCACAGAATAGAGAATCAGGGCAACGGCAGCCGTCACTGCATAGACACTGGAAGTCAAGGCGGGGGCCACGCTGTAGGCTTTTTGCATGGCTACGGGGAAATAGGCAAAAAAGGCGGCAACGCCGAAAGCTACAGCAAACCAGGAGAACAGAAAACGTCCGAAACGGGTGGACAAGACTTCCTTAAAGCGTTTGCCACCCCGCAGAGATAAATGATGGGAAAAGCGCATTACCCCACCTCCCAACAGTTCGGGACGCCCAAAATTGGCCAGCAGTCGCCAATCTATTTCCCGACGCATCTGGTTGCCAATTTCTGCAGACCAGTCAAAACGTTTTGCAGCAGCGGGCAGACCTTTGGCGCCCAGCCATATGGCTGGAATTAATACCAGGGCCGAGCAGATTAAACCCATCTTGAAATTGGCCACAAAAGCACTGGCAACCAGTAGGCCGACCACCTGTCCGGCGCCATTAAAAGTCTGCAACCAGCCAAGACGAGACTCCCAGTGGTCTTTGGGATCAAATTCGACAATGAATAAGCTGGCCACAGTGGCCACGGCCGAGGTACCAGCCCCTGCCAGTAGTGCCAGCAGACTCCAGGGCAAAAGCCCCGGAAGAAAAGGCATGAGCGCAAGGGCGATGATCAGCATCAAAAACCCGGTAAAAAAGACCGGTCGATGCCATTGTTTGCTGTCTGCCAGAAAGCCCCAGAGGGGTGAACTCAGAAGTCCTAAATTAAATCCCCCCATTACATAGGCGACCCAACTGAGATGATGGGTTAAACCAACAATCATCAACGGTAACAGGATGGGGAGGAGGCCAGATGAAATGGCGCCGAGAAGCGCGTAGGACAGAAACCAGACCGATATCCAGCGCCTTGGTTCATTCAGAATTTTCAGCACAGTGGCGAAGCGTGCATGGGCCAGACGTCTGCGCTCCTTGGAAAATATCGGGTTTCCGGGTTGATGCTGTTCGGCTGTTGTTTTTACAGGCATGGCAAGACCCCTCACGTTGAGTGATAAATTGCATTGGCGTAAAAATCATGGGTATATAAAATATTGATGACTATCTGGGTAAATAGTTCAACCTAAAAACGGCAGTTGCCGTGGGTGTTTTTTGCTCCGTTGTTCCTCGCCTGTTGTTCTAGGGCTCATCCTGCTGTCAGGAGAGAACTCGCCCTGCGGGCTCAAACAGCTCTCCTGACGGGCGCAGGTTTTCGCCAAGAACAACAACGGCTCGAAACAAAAGTCGCGGCAAAGCACCCACGGCACCTGCCGTTTTTAGGTTCAATGTCGCCAAAAAATGGGATTGCTTGTCAGTGACCTATGCTTTCGATATGGTGAGAAGCATGCATGATTTTAAGCGTTTTGGAGTGATTTTCGGCGAATGTCTGGTCGATGACTTCGGCGACAGCCAGCGCCTTGGGGGCGCGCCCTTTAATGTGGCGCGTCATTTAAACGGCTTGGGAGTGCCCGCCATTTTTATCAGCCAGGTGGGCGATGACATCAATGGCAGGAATATCCTGGATCATATGCGGCAATGGCAGATGCCCTTGTCAGGGGTGGCAGTCAGCAAGACTTTGCCAACCGGGCGGGTGGAGGTGCTACCTGACCCGGTAGAAGGTCATCGCTTCGAAATTCTACCCCATCAGGCTTATGATTACATTCCATTCCCCGAAAAATTACCTGAACCTGTTTCCTGGCTTTATCACGGTTCTCTTGCCTTGCGGGAAATCGGTACATCCCGGCAAACCTTGCAGAAATTAGCTTCCATCAGTAACAAGCGATTTCTGGATATCAATTTACGGGCACCCTGGTGGACGCCTGATACGCTTGCCCCGTTACTGACCGATTCATCTATACTGAAATGTAACGTTGATGAATTAGAAACTTTGCTGGCCGTTTTTTCGCTACGTTCCGGGCCTGTGCTACGCGACAAGATGCGGGTTTTTGCAGACCGTTTTTCATTGGAGTCGATGTTGCTGACTTGTGGACCGGAAGGCTCTGCCTACTGGGATCATAACGACTTTTATGAAGCCGCTGCTGAACCAGTAAATAATCTGGTGAATACGGTAGGAGCGGGTGATGCCTTTTCTGCCGCCTGGTTATGGAGTCTGCTGCGGGGGGAAAGCCCGGAATTACGCCTGCGCCGGGGCGGGGAATTGGCGGCTGCAGTTTGCGCTCTGCAAGGTGCGACGCCGGATTCCCTGGATTTTTATGAATCGTTCATGAGTCGCTGGACCCAAGGCGAATAATCTGTTTAACCCAACGCGAAGGCGCTAGCCCAGTATCAGCTGTGAGGAGAAAAGCCTTTGGCCGAGAATGAACCTTGTTTCAATAAACCCCGGTACCATGGCGTCAGTCCAGCCCTGGATGATGCCTATCGACTGATTGAGGCTGCTGGTGTCTTCTATGGAGGGCAACTGGTGGGTACGGCAGCCAGCGTCGACCCCAAGGCCCCTGCAGAAAATTATGCAGATTGCTTCGTACGGGATTTTTTCCCCGTCGGATTGATTCTGCTGCTGGAAAATCGGGCTGACGTCGTCCGCTCCTTCCTGCATCTGATTATGCAGCTCAGAGGACAGCAGGAAGAACTTGAAGGGCAGCAGATTGCTCCCGGGGTTATGCCTGCCTCGTTTCGCGTGCAGCGCAATGACCATGGAGAAGAGGAGGTGCTGGCGGACTTTGGCGACCGGGCCATTGGCCGGGTAGCCCCGGTGGACTCGATGATGTGGTGGTCCATGCTCCTGCATGCCTACGTGCTGTATACAGGGGACCTGGATTTTGCCCGCAGCCCAGAAATCCAGCGCATGTTGCGGATGATTCTGAGCCTGTGTTTGCAGAGTCGCTTTGAGGTTTTTCCGACCCTGCTGGTTCCTGATGCCTCCTTCATGATTGATCGACGTATGGGCGTCAATGGTCATCCCATCGAAATTCAGGCGCTGTTCAATGCTACCCTGCGCTGCGCTTCCCTTTTGCTTCCAGAGCAGGGCAGTCAATGGTTGGTAGATTTGGCACAGCGCCGCAGAAATGTATTGCGTTCTTATGTACAGCAGTATTACTGGCTGGATATGGACGTCCTTAACCGGATTTATCGCTTTGAAACGGAAATGCTCGGGGTGGATATTGAAAATCTATTCAATATCCACCCCGAATCCATTCCTCTTTGGGTCCAGGACTGGCTTCCCGACGGGGCCGGCTTTTTCGTAGGAAATCTGGGTCCAGGGCGGATGGATTTTCGCTTTTTTGCCCAGGGAAATTTGTTGATGCTGGCTACGGGCATGGCCACGGTTGCCCAGGCACAGGCGTTGACCAGCTTGATTGAGCAGCGCTGGAACGACCTGCTTGGACGAGTCCCCATGAAACTCGTTTATCCCGCCGTTGAGGGGGATGAATGGCGGCTGATCACGGGGTCCGACCCTAAAAATATTCCGTGGTCTTACCACAATGGTGGCAATTGGCCGGTCATGATCTGGCCCCTGGTGGCGGCAACTATCAAGGCGGGACGCATGGATCTGGCAGAGCGGGCCTGGCAAATGGTTGAGCCACGCCTGTTTGCCGACCGTTGGCCGGAATACTACGACGGCCGTCTTGGACGTCTGGTAGGTCGCCGGGCCAATATCGGACAGGTGTGGAGCGCTGCAGGACTATTACTTGCGCGCTATTTCCTGGATGAGCCGGGTCTTCTGGAGCGGCTGGGGTTCGATGAAACACTGGACGAAACCACGGAGAGTGCAGAGGAGTAGGTAATATGTTTCGGGAGCATACAGTGAGGGTTAGATAATGGACAATCGCCCGGAAAACAAGCCGGACTCAGCCCAGCTCCATCTGGTTCTTATCAGCCTTCACGGACTGATTCGCGGCCAGAATCTGGAACTGGGCCGCGATGCGGATACGGGCGGTCAGATTCTTTATGTCGTCGAACTGCTGCGCGCGCTTGCCGCAGATCCTCGGGTCGGGAGGGTCGATCTGCTCACCCGGAGGATTCACGATTCTAACGTGGCTGATGATTACGCCCGGCAGGACGAGAGTCTGCCTGACTTGCCGAAGGCGCATATTATTCGTTTTCCGGCTGGACCTGACGAATACCTGCCCAAAGAAGCCCTGTGGCCTTATCTGGATGGCTTTAGTGATCACGCCATGGAGTATCTGCGCCGGCAATCTCCGAGTCTTATCCATTCTCACTACGCCGACGCAGGCTATGTGGGCATGCGCCTGGCCTTACAGCTCGGTGTGCCTCTGGTGCATACCGGACATTCCCTCGGACGCAGCAAACGCCAAAGCCTTTTGGCCTCTGGAGAGTCAGAGCGCACCCTCGAGAAAAAATATCGCCTGTCCCAGCGTATCCGTGTTGAGGAAGAAATTCTGGCTACTGCCTCCCTGATCATCACCAGTACCCAGGACGAGATCGATAGACAATACGGGATGTATGATTGGGCTAATGCTGAGCGGATGCGGGTGATTCCGCCAGGGGTTAATGTTTCCCGCTTTGAGCCCGGTCCTCAACCCTCGCCGTCCATCAGCACAGAATTGCGCCGTTTTTTACGAGCACCACAAAAGCCACCTATTCTTGCCCTGTCCCGTCCCGACGAACGAAAAAATATTGCCGGTCTGATTCATGCCTATGGCCAAAATCCAGGTTTGCAGGCACGCGCCAATCTGGTGATTGTGGCCGGAACACGCGAAGACATTCGTGACATGGCCACCGGTCCACGGCGGGTATTGACGGAAATTCTGTTGCTGATTGATCGTTATGATCTTTACGGAAGAGCCGCCTATCCCCGCTACCACCGTCCTGATGACGTACCAGATCTCTATCGCTGGGCGGCAGGCCTGGGGGGTGTTTTCATCAATCCGGCCCTGACCGAGCCATTTGGTCTGACACTCATTGAGGCGGCGGCTTGTGGCTTACCGATTCTGGCGACTGAAAACGGTGGGCCCAAAGATATTATTGCCAATTGCCAAAACGGCGTGTTGATTGATCCTCTGAGTACTGAAGAAATTGGCGAGAAGCTGCTCAGCATGCTGAGCGATAAGACTATCTGGCAAAGTTATGCCAAGAACGGTATTGCCGGGGTACGTCGCTATTATTCCTGGCAGACCCACGTTGACCATTACCTGACCGCTCTGGATGAATTGCCCCTTACTGTTCCTCAGCAACAAGAAAGTATCCCAACGGGCGAACGTATTACTGCCGATCGGCTGTTATTTCTGGGTGCCCGTTTGCTTGATCCAGCACCAATTCCGGAGCAACAGGCAGAACTGGTCGCTCTGCTGCATCGCCATCGGCGAAAAATGGCCTTTGGTTTGGTCAGTTTTCGTCCTCTCCATGAATTGTTGGCCCTGCTTAAGCAGCGCCGGATGAATGTTCCTGATATTCTCATAACCCGTGGAGGGACCCAGATTCATTATGGTGCCAGTCTCTCCCGCGATCAGGGTTGGAGCCGCCACATTGGCGTAGATTGGCAAGGCGATCGGGTATACGACCTGCTTGCCGAAACCCCTGGCGTGCAGATTGTAGGCCGCAGCGGCCAGGGTTTTTATGCCGTGCATGGTTTCATCCATGACAACGCCGAATTTGCGGGATTGGCAGAGCTGAATGATCAGCTTCACAACTGTGATATTCCCAGCCGTTTGATGGCCCTCAATCCGCAGGAATTTCTGGTTGTACCCCAGCGCGCTTCCTTGGGATTCGCTATTCGTTATGTGGCGGATCGCCATGACATCGCTCTTGACCACGTACTAGTCGTCGGCAGTGCCCGTGCGGATCTCGATTTGCTGGGAGGTAATATTCTGGCTGCCCAGGTGGGCGGAGAAAAAGATCTGCAGCAACATGAGGATATTTATCAATCTCAGGTAAGTGGGCTACCAGGAGCGATGGAGGCTATCACGCATTATGATTTCCTGAGCAATAATGCAGCGATCTAAGCAAGGGAAATGGTGATCTGTCTTAAAGGAAGCAGGAGACAAGCATGATGAACGCAACAGAGGAAAACATTCCGACAATATTAATCTGCTGTGATCTGGATCGAACCCTGATACCAAACGGCAGTCAGCCTGAATCCGCACAGGCCCGTCCTTTGTTTCGGGAGCTTTGCGCCCATCCTGCTGTACACCTGGCGTTGGTTAGCGGCCGCCATCTGCAACTGGTTACCGCAGCCATTGAGCAATGGCAACTACCTGTTCCCAACTTTATCATCGGTGATGTCGGTACAAGCATTTACACCCGCGAAGAAGGACATTGGCGTCATTGGGATCATTGGTCTGCAGAAATTGGCCCTGACTGGGGAGGAATGACGCATCACGACATTACTACGGAGCTTGCCGATATTTCCGCCATCACCTTGCAGCCAGCTGAACAGCAGGGAATATTCAAGGTCAGTTACCAGGTGGATATGGGTATTAATCGCGACATCCTCGAGGCCGAACTGCTCCGCCGCCTTTGGGGCATCGGGGTTAATGCGCGATTGGTCTTGTCTTTCGATGAAATGACCGATACGGGTTTGCTGGATATTCTGCCCAGCAGCGCCAGCAAGCTCCATGCTATAGAATTTCTCGGTCAACAGTGCGCGTATCCCCAGGAGCGCACGGTTTTTGCCGGTGATTCGGGTAACGATCTGGAGGTGTTAGGCAGCCATATTCACTCCGTGCTGGTAGCCAACGCCCATCAGGAGGTCCAGAAAGAGGCCATACGTATGGCTGCAGCGTCGGATCTGGCGGACACCCTTTATATGGCCCATGGAGGATTTCTGGGCATGAACGGGAACTACAGCGCCGGCGTATTGGAGGGACTCGCGCATTATCTGCCCGAAACGGCGGCGTGGATGAAGTTGCCTGCTTCTCAATAAACCGGAAATTCGGTTTTATCGATCATTTTCCGCAACACAAAGCTGGAATGTACGCCCGTCACGCCTTCGATTCTGGTCAGGCGATTCAGTAAGAAATCCTGAAAGTGGGCCATGTCGCGCAGGACCACTTTCAACTGATAATCGGCATCGTGCCCAGTGATCAGATGACATTCCAGAACTTCGTCGGATTTTTTAATCTCTGCTTCAAAATGCTCAAAGCGTTCGGGGGTATGGCGGTCCATGCTGATGTGCATCAGCACCATGAGTTCCAGCCCGATTTTTTCCGGCTGTAACAAGGCCACCTGTTTGCGAATGATGCCTGCTTCTTCCAGTGCCTGCACCCGACGCAGGCAGGGGGAAGGGGAGAGGCCAATTTTTTCAGCGAGGCGCTGATTGCTCAGGCTGGAATCCTTTTGTAAGGCTTCAAGGATGCGGCGATCATACCGGTCCAGGGGCATTTTGGGTTCTCCATTTTTCATGGCGCAATATCCAATCTAAAAAAAGACTATTGTAGCAATAATAATGCGTGAACAGCCGCAGTAAAGTCAAAATTCGCAAGCACCTGCCGGATAATGCCGCGTATAGTTCTCCCATCGTCTTGAGCAGGCAGGAGAATCATCATGAACAGCTTTAATCATCGTCGTTATCGGGCTTTCCCGGCGGTTCACAAGCCGGATCGGCGCTGGCCCAACCGGCGCATGCATCATGCACCCACCTGGACCAGCGTGGATTTGCGCGATGGCAATCAGGCCCTCGTGTCGCCCATGAGTGTGGCCCAGAAAATGGAAATGTTCGATTTGCTGGTGCGGATGGGGTTCAAGGAAATCGAAGTGGGTTTTCCCGCCGCCTCGCAGCCCGACTTTGACTTTGTCCGCAAAATCATTGAGGAAAAACGGATTCCTGAGGATGTGACCATCCAGGTTTTGACCCAGGCCCGAGAAAATCTGGTTGAGCGGAGTTATGCGGCCCTGCAAGGTGTGCAGCGCGCCATTGTGCATGTATACAACTCGACCAGTCCGGCGCAGCGTGAACAGGTGTTTGGTCTGGATAAAGAGGGCGTCAAGGCTATTGCCGTGCGCGGTGCCAAGTGGGTAAAAGCCGGAGCGGCCCGTTTCCCGGAGACCCGGTGGACATTTCAGTATTCCCCCGAAAGTTTCAGCAATACGGAATTGGACTATGCCGTTGAAATCTGCGAAGCCGTGATGTCCGTCTGGCATCCTGAAGAGGGTCAGCCGGTTATTTTGAATTTGCCGGCTACAGTAGAATCCGCCATGCCCAACGTGTTTGCAGATCAGATTGAATGGTTTTGCGACCATTTGCGTGGACGGGAGCACGTTAAAATCAGTGTGCATACCCACAATGATCGGGGTTGTGCGGTGGCTGCCGCAGAATTGGCGGTGTTGGCGGGTGCTGACCGGGTTGAGGGAACCCTCTTCGGGAATGGTGAACGTACCGGGAATATGGACATTCTTACCATGGCCATGAATTTGTATTCTCAAGGGCTTGATCCGAAGCTGGACCTGTCCATGGGGGAGGCCATCAGCGAAATTTACACCCGTTGCACGGGAATGGCGGTTTCTCCCCGCCATCCGTGGTTTGGTGAACTGGTGTATACCGCATTTTCCGGCAGCCATCAGGATGCCATTCGCAAGGGCATCAATCACCGCCAGGGACAGGATGCGGCTGTTTGGGAGGTGCCTTATCTGCCCATCGACCCTGCCGATTTGGGCCGCAACTATGAAGCGGTGGTGCGCATCAACAGTCAATCCGGCAAAGGCGGAGTCAGCCATGTATTGGAAAGGGATTATGGTATTTCCCTGCCGCGCTGGTTGGCTCAGGAATTCAGTGCCGTTGTCCAGAAAGCGACTGAAGAGCAATCCGGCGAGATCACGGCGAAGCAAATATATGCCTTGTTTGAAAGTCATTTTGTGAAGCGCAATGGCGACTGGCAGATGCAACGCTACCGCTTGCAGCGTGAAGGTGAAAAGGTCATTGCCTCGGTGGTCATGGGCACAGAGGCGCATCCCCGCATTTTGCAAGGGAAGGGGAGTGGGGCCGTAGGGGCGCTGGTAGATGCCTTGATTCAGGGTGCTGGGATTTACGCCGAAGTGGAGCAATTTGATCAGCACGCCCTGGGAGCCGGGACTGGTGCCCGCGCCATGGCCTGCGCCCGGGTCAGTGTGGAATCCGCTGGAACCGCTTCAGCAGTATCTTTTGGTGAAGACACCACCGAAGCCGCCTTGCAGTCTGTGCTGAGTGCCATTGGTAAGGCGGGAGCGGTGGTTCGTCTTCATCAGAACGATGCGCAGAAACGGGGATGAGCAAGGAGGGAGGCTAAATGGATCTACTATCCGCCAAAGGCCTCCCAGGCCGTTCTCGCAATCAGGAGCAGCACGACAACAATGAACAGGCGGCGTACAAAAGTAGTTCCATGCGTCATTGCCATGCGGGTACCCATGAGACTGCCCAGCATGTTGCACATAGCCAGAAACAGGGCGAGATGCCAGAGCACATGATTTTTGCTGGCAAACAGAACCAGTGCCGCAAAATTTGACGAGAAATTGACCATTTTGGCACTGGCGCTGGCATGTAAAAAATCAAAACCAAATACGAGAATAAATACAAAAACCAGAAAATTACCGGTTCCAGGACCCAGAAAGCCGTCATAAAAGCCGATGAGCAATCCACCAGCTATGCCCAGAAAGGTGGCGGTCTTTTGGGAAAAGCGGGGTTGATGCACCTGACCCAATTGTCGGTTCATGAGGGTGTATATCAATACACCAGCAAGCACAAAGGGCAGGGCACGGCGAAAATCGTCGCCATTGATACGAGTGACCATATCCGCCCCGATCAATGACCCCGTCAAAGACGCCAGCGCAGTCGGGAGAACGGTTTTCCAGGGGATGCGCACGCGCCGGACATAAGACAAGAAGGCGGCCCCAGTACCCCAGATGGCGCCCGCCTTGTTGGTACCGAGCAGTGTTGCCGGTGCAGCTTGCGGAAAGCTTGCAAAAAGAGCGGGCAGCAGGATCAGTCCACCTCCACCCACAACGGCATCGACAAAGCCTGCAAGTCCTGCGGCTAGTCCAAGGCCCATATCGGCAAAGTTCAGAAACATCATGAGGATGATTTTTATAGGATCAGCAGAAAATTTTCAGGCATGCGCCGCCGCACTTTTCCGGGCCAGGGCTGTTGCCTGTTTGGCTACCTGAGCGCCGGGCAGACCGAAAGTCTCGCGCACAAAACACCAGCCGTACAGCCCAACCAGTATCAATAAGGCCACCCCTACCAGGGATACCAGCAGTGCCGCAGCATAAGTATGCAAGCGTGCCGAAATGATGGTGATGACCCCCTGTAGCAGCAGGCTGGCCAGCAAGAAAGCCAGCCAGACCCGAACATTGGCCAGCACAGCCTGGAATCCTGCCAGCAGGGCCAGATAGCCTCTCTGGGTGATACCAGTGACAATGACGCCAACAGACAGCAGCAAAAATGCATTACCCAGCATGGTCTGTGCGGTACCAAGGGCATTGGTGATGAGCGAACGTAACCAGTCCGGTAGCTTTTGCCAGTCGGCAGATTTCAGATTGTGCAAAGTCGCCGCTGAGGAAATATGATCCTGACTGAATATACCCTGCAAATAATGCCGGAATATCAGCATCAGCATCAGCAGTGCCGCAACTAGCAGGGCAATTTCCAGGATGAGCCGTAAGAGGGGCCACCAGGGTACGTCGCGAATGCTGCGGCCAACGTCGGTCAATTGCGTGCTACCCTGATGAATCGCCATGGCGACGGCAAATATAATCGCCATGACAATGCAGGAGATGGGAATGCTCAGTATAAGCGGCTGCCAAGCGATATTCAGTAGCAATAGTACCAGATAAAGCAGCGCAAAAGACCGGGGCGAAGCACGCAGCAGAATCAGAGAATCCCGCCACCAACGCAGCAGCCAGCCAGATTCTACGGGCTGAGGTTTAAGTGATGCAGCCATTATTCGATAGCGTGGAAGCAGAAAGGGGCATACGCTGACG
The DNA here is from genome assembly GCF_015100075.1 of Acidithiobacillus sp. HP-11. Classification (NCBI taxonomy): domain Bacteria; kingdom Pseudomonadati; phylum Pseudomonadota; class Acidithiobacillia; order Acidithiobacillales; family Acidithiobacillaceae; genus Acidithiobacillus; species Acidithiobacillus sp. HP-11. Next base: position 35,279 of record NZ_JACKYY010000017.1, on the reverse strand, counting down.
ATGACGCATCGTCACGGTATGCCCCTCTCCCTGATGACCATTATTGCCACGGTGTTTGACTTTGCGGTTGTAAACCGTCCGGTCTTTCTCGATACGGGTAGGGTGAACACCCAGACGCGGTTTTGGCCGTTTGGCCTGGCCATGTATTTTTTCTATTTTCATCAATATCTCCTGAATTCTCCAGAAACTGGACCTAGTCTAGCATGATCCGGACAAGGATGAAGATTTCAGCTTTTCAAAGTGAAAATTTGCAGTGGGTGCATGATCAAGCGTGCTGCCAGCCAGGCCAGCAGGGCTGTGAGAAAAATAATACCGATATCGTTTAACGACATGGATGTTGTCTGAAAAACAAGCTGCAAAAATGTTAACTGCGAAAATAGAGCCTGGAGCAGGATCATGACTACGAGGCTGATAATCAATATCCAGTCACCTCGATCATTCCGCCAGGATCCATATATCGCCAGAAGTACAGCCCCTTCCATGGCCATTAATCCATTCACGGCCAATGTGCGGGCATGCACAACATCATAAAAAGCAATGCCTGTTTTAAAAATCGCAAATACCATCATCACCAAAAAAAGGGTCATTAACGTAATGCGGATCCAGAGAGTTCCAGGAAGCAGGGGCTGAGCAATGGGTCTTGGCAATTGCTGCATCAAGGCCTTATCAGCGCCCATGAAAGCAAAAACAAGCGCCAAAGTAATGGCAGTCACCGTATTGATCCACAAAATTTGCAAGGGCGTAATGGGTAAAATCATTCTGAAAATAACCGCCAGAAAAATCACCATGCCCTGGGCAAAATTGGTGGGCAGCATGAACAGTGCGGTATGCTGGATGTTGTTATAAATATGACGGCCTTCTGCCACAGCGCAGGCAATATGCGCAAAATCATCATCGGCAAGAATCATGGCGGCGGCTTCGCGAGCAACGGTACTACCTGAAAGCCCCATGGCCACCCCAATCTGGGCACGACGCAATGCCGGAGCATCATTAACGCCATCTCCCGTCATCGCGACGATTTCCCCTTCGTCTTGCAACGTTTTTACCAGCTCCAGCTTGTCAGTGGGCTGTACCCTGGCAAATACATTCACCTCACGCGCCAATTGTTGACGTTCTGCAGGCGAAGCGGCCAACCATTGCCCATGATCAACTACCCGAACAGAACCAGCATCCACAAGACCTATCTGGCGGGCAATAGTCGCTGCGGTGCGGGGATGATCACCAGTAACCATAATCACCCGGATACCGGCTCCCCGACAGGCTGCAATTGCCGCCGGTACTGCCTGTCGCGGTGGATCGAGCAGAGCAACGACGCCCAACCAGCGCCAGTCCCCCTGATCCAGAGAAGACCAGCGAGATATATCCGCTTCGGCAAGAGCAATAGTACGCAGGCCCAGATTCGCCATCTCCGAAATAACCCCCTCCCAGAAACCGACCGTCTGATCCAACTCTTGAAAGCAGTGCTGCAACACGAATTCCGGTGCACCCTTGATGGCGATGCGATCAGCATGCAAGGTCGCCATGTAAGGGCTTTCATGGTCAAAAGGACGTGTATCCAGGCGGGGATTGCGTTTTTGATAATGGATTAATGCGCCATCCTCGCCGTGTGCATAGCGTATAAGCGCCTGTTCCAACGGGTCGCCGCTACCCTGTCCGACGTCAGATATTTCTGCGTCATTACAGAGCAGCATGTTTTCCAGCGCCCTGCGCAAGCTCTCAGGATCATTCTGGGTCAGGCGCAAGTCCTCTACGGCCATGCGGTTTTCGGTCAGAGTGCCGGTTTTATCCGTACAAATGACCGTCACGGCTCCGAGAGTTTCTACTGCGGATAATTGGCGGATGATGGAGCCCCTTTGCGCCATACGCTGGACACCGAGGGCCAGACTGATGCTGATCACTGCGGGAAGACCTTCCGGAATAATAGCCACAGCCAGACTGATGGCCGCAAGGATTGCAAATTCGAGACTGTCACCATGCGTCCAGGCGATAAGGGAAGCGATAATAGCCAGGAGGAATACGCCCAGCCCCAGCCATCGGGATAACTGATTGATGCCTATCAGTAATGGCGATTTACCAGCCTTGGTTTGCGCCAGCAACTTCTGAATATGACCGATGGACGTTGCGCCACCAATTGCAAAGACTTCACCCACACCGGAACCCCGCGAGATCATGGTTCCGGCATGCAACACACCTAGTTCATTGTCGTTGATCGGCTGTTTATCCACAGGAACCGATTCGCCTGTCAGCAAGGATTCATCGACCTGAAGCTGATGTGCTTCACGAATATGCATGTCTGCCGCTATTCTCTCTCCGTTTTCAATCCGTACCCAATCGCCAGGCAGCAAATTTTCAGAGGGCAATTTTTGCCAATGACCATCGCGTAGTACCAGCGAATATTCCATCAGGTACGACTGCAGGGCAGCAACAGCCTGCTCTGCGCGGTTTTCCTGAATAAAGCCCAGCATAGTATTGATCAGAATCACAGCGACGATGATGCCACTATCCACCCAGTGACCAAGGGCTGCTGAAAAAATAGCGGCAATGCTGAGTATGAAAATCAGAGAGTTGTTAAATTGTTGTAGAAGTCTTCGCCACCAGGGCGTTGGGCTTGGAGCAGGTAATTGATTGAGACCAAACTGCTGCTGCAGTAAAACCGCTTCTTCAGTACTGAGTCCGCGTTTTTCCATGGCATTTCTGCTCTCATCCAGTGTTACTGAAGCCTAAGGGATGCGCGTTATTTTTTCCAGCGACCACTGACCAGCCGCCCAACGTCCAATGCAGGCTGCATCCGGGCTCCAGGCACCCAGCACCATTCGCCAGCCGCCGTCCCGGTGTTCCCAGACGGGACGATGCGTATGCCCATGTACGAGCACATCAAAACCCTGCTCCAGGTGCTGATTCGCAATTCCGTACCGCAGTGCCGTGTGGATCGCCAGAGGATGAGCGTCGGTAATATTCAGGGATTTTTTCTGGACGGCGCGGGTGCTTCCGCGCCGCAGACCGGTCGCCAATTTTTGCAAGCAGGAGTAGGGGAGATTACCGACGCTGAGGCGAATCAGGGGATGGCGAATCACCCGCCGGAAAAGCTGATAGCGGCGGTCATCAGTACAGAGCAGATCACCATGGGTGAGCAGGATATTCTGGGTACCCAGGCGCAAGGCCATCGGGTCGGGAATAGGAATAAGGCCAAAGGACGCGAGCAAGTTTTTGCTCAAGGCAAAATCCCGGTTGCCAACCATCACATAGACCCGAATACCTGCTGCAACCAATTGCTGCAGGTGCGCAAACACTTCGGCGTAGGCGCTTTCCCGGGATTGATCGGGATGGATCCAGTAATCAAACAGGTCCCCGAGAATAAAAACAGCCCGCCCTTCTTTAGCCCGGGTTTCGCAAAACTGCTGAAAAAGCCGGGTCAGGGCAGGCTGCCGGGGGCTCAGGTGCAGATCAGAAATGAACCAGATCGGTCCGTCTTCAAAATCCACATCCAGATAGGGCATGTCAGGCCGTAGCGATACGCTCGCCCTTTTCAATGGTGACGGTATCTTTGGGCACATCCTGGTGCATGCCTTTATTGCCGGTAGGCACTTTGGCGATTTCGTCCACTACTTCCATGCCGCTGACGACTTTTCCAAAGACCGCGTAACCCCAACCTGTGCCAGAAGCGGCTTTGAAGTTCAGGAAATCATTATCAGTCAGATTGATGAAAAACTGGGCAGTGGCTGAATGGGGATCATTGGTGCGGGCCATGGCCAAGGTTCCGCGCAGATTTTTCAGACCGTTTTCCGCCTCATTTTGGATGGGCGCATGGGTTTTTTTCTGCTGCATATCTGCCGTAAAACCGCCGCCCTGAACCATGAAACCGGGAATGACCCGATGAAAAATGGTTTCATCAAAAAAACCTTCATCAACATAGCTCAAAAAGTTTTCGACCGTGTTGGGGGCCTTTTCGGCATCCAGTTCGATGACAATATCGCCCTTGTTGCTGTGCAGTACGACTTGTGGATTGGTCATGAAGACTCCTCGGAATTGCAGGGATCCACCCTGTTCAGAATAAATTCACCACTGGGTCAGCGGCAGCGAGTGGGAAGAGTAAAGCGTCAGCCTAGCTTTTGTCGATAGCTCGCATACGGTATCCAAGTGAAACCAGCCCTCAGAATCCGGGAAAGTGTATTGACAAAGTAAATCGTCGCCATAAAATCCATGGCATGGACGTTAAATACGAATTGCTTGGGTTATCTTTTGTCTGGGACGACAGGAAGGCCGTCATCAACTCCAGAAAGCATGACGGAGTAACCTTCGAAGAGGCGGCAACTGTATTTTTCGACCCTTTGTTTCGTCTGGTGGATGCCAGTAGCCATCATGAAACACGTGATGCAGCCATAGGTTGGAGCATGTCAGGGCATGGTCTGTTTGTGGTCCACATTGAAACAGAGAATGAATTTATCCGTATTATTTCAGCCCGTAAATTAACGAATGAAGAGAGGCAAAGTTATGAGTATTCCTGAGCGCATCAAAACTCGGTTAAACAAAGACCGTCCCATGACTACGGTAACTCTGCGGATTCCGGTAGATGTGGTGGAGTCTCTCAAGGAAATAGCTCCACAGAAAGGGTTTAGCGGCTATCAACCCTTACTTAAAGCCTATGTCAGTGAGGGACTGCGGAAAGATGAAGCACATTTCAGCTTCGGGGCTACGGCTCGACTACTTTCAGCACTGCGAAAGCGCGGAGTTCCTCAAGAACTGCTGGATGAGGCCGTAAAAGAAGAGACTATTTCTTTGTCCTAACGTCGGCAGTTAGAAGGCTCATTCGGCTGCCGTAAAAATCACGTGAAAACTCATAGATTTTCATATTCACATTTCGTGACTTCGCAACTGATACTGCCCTTCGCCAGGGTAGCTACCAGTTGTTCACCGGGATGGGTGCTCTGACTTTCGAAAATAACTCTTCCGGATGTATCCCGTATTACCGCAAAGCCTCTTTGCAATACTGCCAGAGGATCCAGCAAGCGCAGTGCAGACGTAGATTGTTGCTGGCGCAGGTCCGCACGCTGCAAAATATTCAGCATGACTGTTCCCAGATTTTTCTGGCTTTGGCGCAGTTGCTTTTCCAGAATTTGCAGGCGTTGTCCTGGATCCTGACGCGCCCGTCGCTCCTGGAGATAGGCTAGTTGCTGCGCCTGGGATGACAGTTGCAAGGCCATGGCTCGAGTCAAGTTCTCACGAGCGAGTTGCAGGCGTCGCTGGGCCGCATCCAAACCTTCTCCAGGATGGCGCAGGCGTATTTGCAAAAAATCGAGGCGCTGGGATTCATCCTGCAGCTTTCTGAGCATGAGCTTTTCAAGTTGATAATGTTGCGCCTGTACTTTGGGCAACCACTCGTTCCGATCAGGGCTGACTGCTTCGGCAGCGGCGGTGGGAGTGGCCGCGCGCAGATCACTGGCAAAGTCCGCAATGGTAAAATCAATTTCGTGACCAATTCCGGTGACTACCGGAATGCGCGAGGCGCGAATGGCACGGGCCACCATTTCTTCATTGAAACACCAGAGATCTTCCGTGCTGCCACCACCACGGGCAAGAATCAGCACATCTTCGGTGCTGCGCGCATTGGCGCGCCCCAAGGCTTCGACAATCTGGCCGGCAGCCTGATCCCCCTGAACCAGTACCGGATAAACCAGTACGCTGAGTAAGGGCCAGCGTCTGGCCAGGGTTGCCCGGATATCGTGCAGGGCTGCACCGGTTGCCGAAGTGATCACGGCCACACGTTGAGGCCATGTGGGCAGTGGACGCTTCAGATGTGCTTCAAAAAGCCCTTCGGCTGCGAGTTTTTCTTTTAATGCCAGAAAACGCGCCTGCAAGTCACCTTCGCCGGATTCTTGCAATTGCTCAATAATCAGCTGAAATTCACCCCGACCCTCATAGAGCGTAGGTTGTGCCAGCACCTGAATTTGCAAGCCGTTTCGTGGTTGCACCCGGCTATATAAATTTCGTTGCCGAAACATAGCGCAACGTACCTGGGCGCGACTGTCCTTGAGAGAAAAATACCAATGGCCAGAGCCCGGCGCACTGAAATTGGAAATTTCACCCTCGACGCGTAACAGCGGAAAATTGCCTTCAATAATTTCCCGGGCCGTACTGTTCAGTGCACTGACTGACAGTACCGGCATAGATTCTTCAGAAATACGCATGTCTTGACCTCATCCCTTGACCCCATCTGCCCTGCGCTTTAAGGTCAGCATATAACACTTTACTGTCATTCGGGATGGTCCCGTCTGCCGCGCGCGATTCTGCGCAATCCTGTTTACGAGAGGACATAGCATGGCTGTAGTGGAACTTACCCAGGAAAACTTTGAACAAATAGTTACCGGAAATGACATGGTTATTGTCGATTTCTGGGCCCCTTGGTGTGCGCCTTGCAAGGCTTTTGCCCCAACTTTTGAGGCTGCAGCCGAAAAATACCCGGATATTGTTTTTGGCAAGGTAAACACGGATGTGGAACAGGAACTGGGTGCTTCCTTCCAGATTCGTTCCATTCCCACATTGACCATTTTTCGTCAGCAGATTGGTATTTTTTCCCAGGCTGGTTCGCTACCTGCCAGCGCCCTGGAAGAAGTTATCCAGCAGGCACTCGCACTTGATATGGATAAAGTCCGTGAGGAAATCGCCAGTCAACAGGGCGAAAATACCAGTCATTGAGACGTTCACGCCGGCCTAAAAACCGGCGTATAACTGCAGTAGCAGTAATCCCAGCAGGCTAATAACTGCCGCAGTCAAGCCGCTGCGCAACGGCAAAAACCAATTTGGCAAGTTCAAGCGCTTGTTTATACGATAATCGGCGAACCACTGTGCGATAAAGCCCAGAATCAGCAGGGCCAGCGCTACGGGTGCTGACCACCATAAAGCAAAAAACCCCCATAATGCCGGAATAACACTCCACATCATCAACATGGGTGCGTCATCGCTGTGTTCACGGTTCATGGCCAGGCCCCAGTGAATGGCACCAAGAAAACCGAGAATAATAGCGGCGTACATATTACCCAAAGTCAAAGCCACCACACCGTAACCTTTCCAGAATCCCAGATTGGCAAGAATAAGGGGAATAATTCCTGCCCAACCGAGTATTTTCGCCATACGCATGCTATCCATGATGACCGTCCTTGAGTGCAGATGAGGCGTTGGGAGCAGAAGCTGCGCTACCAATACCCTTCGGCTGAATTTTGGTAAAACCAATGACTACAAGCGCAATCATGGCAGCTGCCCAGAGCACCAGAAACAGCGCGAACAACAGTGGACCCACTTTACGTTTTTTCAAAGAATTCTCCTTATCAGTAAATCACCAGGCATTGACCCGGCGCACACCCATGAAATGCATATTCAGCGGAATTTCAATTTTCCGGGTTTGGGCTGCCAGTTGCTTGGAAAAAGGCATATAGGGAAATGAAAGTCGAATAATGCGCTCAGCCGCTGCATCCAGTTCCTTGTTGCCGGAAGGATCGACCATGATGATGCGCTCCAGTCCGCCCTGGGGGTTGAGCACCACTTTGACTTTCAGCTGACCCACCATAGAGCCGGGATAATTGAGATCGCCAATGCGTTCCAGCTTCTGAATCCAGCCGGCGATGTAAAAATCGGCTACCGGTCCTTTGGGGTTCTCGAATTTGGGTAAAGGCGGGCTGGCGGTAGCTTCACGCGCGGCTTGGTCCATTTGTTCCTGCAGCCTTCCCAAATTGATATGGGGTGGACCTGAGGGCTGGATGCTTTGCAGGGTGGATGGCGCCTGAGAAACAGCAGGTTGCGGTTTTTGCGGCAGCGCACGAGGATGAAATACCGGGTGTGGTACGGGGCGTGGCACCGGTCGGGGTACTGGTACTGGTCGCAGCTGCGGCTTCACCGGGTGTGGTTTCACCACTGGCCGGGGATGAGGTATTACCTGCGGTTTTACCGGACTGGGTGTCACGGCCTTATTGGGTAACGGCATAATATGAAAAGTTTTATTGACTTCAGTCTGGTTGTGCAATGCCTGCATTTTGGGCTTCTGGACATGAATCAGTAAAAACAGGGCGAGGGCCACCAAGACTGCTGAAACCACCAACCACGGAGCCAGACTTTCACTCCAATGGGGTTTTTCATCAGGAATCAAAAAGTAAAACTTTTGTTCAGCGAAGGCCAATCGTCCTAACCTCGCGGCAGTGCCGCTCATGAAATATGCCCGCGCAAGGCGGGCGGCAGTGCTTAGCTTGTCCTATCAACCGCCACGAGTAAAGCCGGTTAATGCGCGCTTTTGTGCGGTGCTGGAATATGCGGAAGCAATGCTGCAAGCAAGCCCAGCAGCGGCAGGAACGCACAAATCTGGTAAACCACCTGGATACCCCAGACATCCGCGAGCTCACCCAGAACCGCAGCACCCACCCCACCCAGACCGAAAGCCAGGCCAAAAAACAATCCTGAAATGGTACCAACCTTACCGGGAACCAGCTCCTGGGCGTAAACCACCATGGCCGGAAAGGCCGAAGCCAGCAGAAAACCAATGACCACTGTTAATAGTGCACTCATGGTGAGGCCGACGTAGGGCAGGGCCAGGGTAAAAGGCGCGATTCCCAAAAGGGAAACCCAGATGACCTTCTTGCGACCAATGCGGTCACCAATGGGTCCACCCATCAAGGTTCCAGCGGCAACCGCCGCCAGAAAAATAAATAAATGCAACTGGGCTTCCTGGGTGGCAATGTGAAAACGCTGCATCAGATAAAAAATCAGATAGCTGCTGATACTGGTCAGGTAAAGAAATTTGGAAAACATCAGAGCAACCAGAATGATAATGCTGCGTTTGACCAGTTTTGCCGGAAGCAGCGCTTCGCGCACTTCGGTACTGTGCTTTTTCGGATGGCGATGCTGATGTTGGTACCAACGCCCCACAAAAGTCAGAATCACAATGGCCAACAGGGCGGCCAGGGAAAACCAGGACAAGCTGTGCTGGCCATTGGGCATGACAATAAATGCCGCTAACAGCGGACCAACGGCGGTGCCAACATTACCCCCCACCTGAAAAATGGACTGGGCGAGGCCATGACGACCACCCGAAGCCATTCGCGCCACCCGCGAGGATTCCGGGTGAAACACCGACGAACCCAGACCCACCAGTGCGGCTGCAAGCAGGAGTATCAGATAATTGGGTGCAATGGAGAGTAACAATAAACCCGCAAAGGTGGATACCATTCCAATAGGCAACGAAAAAGGCAGAGGATGTCCATCTGTATAACGCCCGACCAGTGGTTGAATAATGGAGGCCGTCAGCTGGTAAGCCAGGGTAATCAACCCGATCTGGGCAAAACTCAAGTCGAAATTGCTTTTGAATAATGGGTATACCGCCAACATCAACGATTGAATGCTATCATTGAGGAAATGTGACACGCTGATGGCACCAAGCACGTCAAAGCGGGTGCCTTCCTGCTTTGACAGGGTGTTTATCTGCGCTGTCTTTTGTATGGACATGGAGAGAAGAGCCTTTCGGAATGGAAAACCAGACGAAATATTAGTGTCCAATTAACCGACCGTCCAGTATGAAATTAAATTTTTGCGCTTGCCCCGAGGATGGGGCCTAGTGTTTAATTGGCAAACATGGAAAAAGACATGAATAACGAACCCTCTTCTGCAGACACGCCCGCAGATTTCGCCAGCACCCTTGATGCCCTCGAAGCTACGGTTCGCCGTCTGGAAGGTGGTCAGCTGGGCCTTGAAGATTCGGTAGCTCTGTTCAAGCAGGGTATGGATCTTGCCAAACGTGCTGAATCACAACTACTGCAGGCGCGCCAGACCGTGGAAATACTGCTGGGAGAGAACGCCACCCCAATGACTCAGGATGAATAATCAATGACCCTGGAAGCCCTGGAGACCACTCAGAATTTTGCGTTATTTCGTCAGCATGCTGTGCGACGCATAGAAGCTGTTTTACAAAGCTTGCTGCCCGACGAACATATTTTACCAGCCCGTCTGCACGGCGCTATGCGTTACAGCACCTTGGGTGGCGGCAAGCGCATACGGCCGCTTCTGGTATATGCTACCGGACTGTGTCTGGACCTTGCCCCGGAAAAACTCGATCGCCCTGCTGCCGCCCTGGAAATGATTCATGCCTATTCGCTGGTCCATGATGATCTCCCGGCCATGGACAATGATGATTTGCGGCGGGGGTTACCGACCTGCCACAAAGCTTATGATGAAGCCACGGCCATTTTGGTGGGTGATGGTTTGCAGGCCCAGGCTTTTGTCGCCCTGTCCGAGCCGGATTGGGGCGTTGATCCTCAATGGCAAGTTCGCATGCTGGCGGCATTGGCCCTGGCAGCCGGTTCTCGGGGTATGGTTGGCGGTCAGGCCATTGATCTTGCGGCGGTTGGCCATGAGCTGGCTTTGCCAGCTCTTGAGCAAATGCATCTGCATAAAACCGGAATGCTGATTCGTTGCGCTATTCAACTGGCTCTTTGTGCCGCAGGCGTTGAAGAAAATTCGGAGCAGGGCGGCATGCTGCTACAATATGCGGATCGGGTTGGGCTGGCCTTTCAGGTTCAGGACGACATTCTGGATGAAATCGGTGATCTGCAACAAACCGGCAAAGCCCAGCAAGGCGCAGATCGTAGTCGTAACAAACCCAGTTTTATCACCTTGCTGGGCTTGAAAGAAGCCCAGAATTACGCCCAACGGCTTCTGGAAGAGGCTCTTGCTGCCTTGCAGTCCTGGCAGCATGAGGCGGATCATCTGCGCGCACTGGCGCGCCTTATTGTAGAGCGGAATAAATGACGGACTTGTTGAAGGGCATTCCCATGCCCGAAGAATTGCGGAGAATGTCTCGCACTGAGTTAAAGGGTGTCGCCAAGACGTTGCGCCAATTTCTCCTGGAAACCGTGAGTCAGACCGGCGGGCATTTGTCTTCCTGTCTGGGTACAGTGGAACTGGCGGTTGCCTTGCATACGGTTTTCAACACACCCGATGATCGCTTGGTCTGGGACGTAGGCCATCAAGCCTATCCGCATAAAATTCTGACTGGGCGGGGACCCCGCTTTGGCCAACTGCGCATGAAAGACGGGCTTTCCGGGTTTCTCAAACGTGATGAAAGCCCTTACGACAGTTTTGGGGCTGGTCATTCCAGTACCTCAATCAGCGCCGGACTGGGCATGGCGGTAGCCGCGAAACTGAAAAAAAATGATCGCGAAGTGGTTGCTATTATCGGCGATGGTGCTATGACCGCCGGAATGGCTTATGAAGCCCTCAATAATGGGGGTGTACTGGACGCCAACCTGCTGGTGGTCCTGAATGATAATGAAATGTCCATTTCTCCCAACGTCGGTGCGGTTTCCCAGTATCTCACCCGTATCCTTTCCGGGCGTTTGTACAATACCGTGCGTGATGGTGCCGGGCAGGCACTAAGTCTGTTGCCACCGCTGCGCGAGCTGGCCAAAAAAGCTGAGGAAGGTGTCAAGGGGTTGGTTACTCCGGGAACTCTTTTTGAGGAAATGGGCTTCAATTATTTTGGACCTATAGACGGTCATGATCTGGACGCCCTCATTCCTACCCTGGAAAATCTTAAAAAAATTGAAGGGCCACGTCTTTTGCATGTGATGACCAAAAAAGGCAAAGGCTACGGACCAGCCGAAGAGGATCCCTGCGGCTATCATGGTGTCACCCCTTTCAATCAGAGTGACGGGCAAATGGCCAAAAAGGCGGGTGGCCCGCCCAGCTACACCAAAGTTTTTGGCGATTGGCTCTGTGACAAAGGGGCTGCAGAATCCAGTCTAGTCGCCATTACTCCTGCCATGCGCGAAGGTTCGGGCCTGGTGCGTTTTGAGCAGCTTTATCCGGAACGTTACTATGATGTAGGCATAGCCGAACAGCATGCCGTGACTTTTGCTGCAGGCATGGCTTGTGATGGCATCCATCCGGTCGTGGCCATTTATTCGACCTTTTTGCAGCGCGCCTATGATCAATTGTTGCATGATGTCGCCATTCAGAATCTGCCCGTATTGTTTGCCATTGATCGGGCCGGTTTGGTGGGCGCCGATGGGGCTACCCATCAGGGTGCCTTTGATATGGCCTATGCACGCTGCATTCCCAATCTGGTGGTCATGGCACCCAAGGATGAGCAGGAACTGCGCGACATGCTCAATACCGGGTTTGCTTATCCCGGTCCGGCGTTGGTTCGCTATCCGCGTGGGACTGGCGTAGGGCTGGAACTGGATAAAAATCTGGAGCGGACCGTAGCACTAGGCAAGGCTGAGGTAATCCGCTCCGGAAAAAAACTGGCCATATTGGCATTTGGTACACGGGCTGCAGCAGCTTTGCAGGCTGGAGAAGCGTTAGATGCCACAGTTATTAACATGCGCTTCGTCAAACCATTAGATCAAGAGTTGCTCCAGGAGTTGACCCAGACCCATCAGGCTTTGCTCACCGTAGAGGAGGGAGTGATTGCCGGTGGCGCGGGTTCTGCTGTGGCGGAATACCTGTTGAACCAGGGGCAAATTGTTCCCATGCGCATTCTCGGGCTTCCCGATCAGTTTATTGAGCAGGGAGATGCCAATCAGTGGCTTGCTGAACTGGGGCTGGATGCTTCTGGAATCACAGCAGCAGGTCGTACTTTGCTGGATTCTCTTGCCCGGAAGCCGGGTCACGCGTAATATCTGACTAAATTGGTCCACTATTCAAAGTGAGGTGCGCGTGAGGAATTGCGCTACAGAGATTCTTGAAGATGTTCAGGGTCGGGTAGATCCCCGTGCCATTCCTATTCAGCAGGTAGGTATTCGTGCCGTCAGGCACCCTCTGCAGATTGCGGACAGAGATGCAGCAGCCCAACCCAGTGTTGCCTTGTGTAACATGTATGTCAGTCTGCCTGCTCATCTCAAGGGTACCCACATGTCGCGTTTCATGGAAATACTCAATAACCAGGAAGCGCCGATCAGTGTCGAAGCTTTTCGGGGCATTGTTGAGCAAATGTGCACACGCCTCGAAGCGGATTCGGCACGACTCGAAATGCGTCTGCCATTTTTCGTGCAAAAAGCGGCACCCGTTTCCGGTGTCAAAAGCATGCTGGATTACGAGGTGGAATTGATTGGCGAAATTACCCCGAAAGGCTATCAATTAACCTTGGGAGTCATGGTGCCGGTAACCAGCCTCTGTCCCTGTTCAAAAAGCATTTCAGAATACGGGGCGCACAACCAGCGTGCCCATGTTTGGGTGCATGTCCGCAGTCAGGATACTATCTGGGTTCGGGATCTTATTGATTTAATTGAAGCTGAAGCTTCGTGTGAATTGTATGGTTTACTGAAGCGTCCCGATGAAAAGCATGTGACGGAATATGCTTATGATCATCCCAAATTCGTCGAAGACATGGTTCGGGATGTGGCTCTGCGTCTGCAGGAAGATCCGCGAGTGCGCTGGTTTTCGGTGTCATCGGAAAACTTTGAATCCATTCATAACCATTCGGCTTACGCCATGATCGAAATGGAAAAATAATTCATGGCTGGCAGCAGTTTTGGGGAGTGTTTCCGGGTGAGCACCTTTGGCGAAAGTCATGGACCGGCCATTGGCTGTATTATTGATGGTTGCCCGCCGGGAATGCCCCTGGCACCGGAAGATATCCAGGGTGATCTGGATCGGCGCCGTCCGGGGCAATCGCGCCATACCACTCAACGTCAGGAAAAAGATCAGGTAGAAATCCTCTCGGGCGTATTCGAAGGAGTGACCACGGGAACACCCATCGGCCTGCTGATTCGCAATGCCGACCAACGCTCCCAGGATTACAGCAAAATCAAGGATCTGTTTCGCCCGGGTCATGCAGATTATACATATCTGCAAAAATACGGATTACGGGATTATCGGGGAGGGGGGCGCTCATCGGCTCGCGAAACCGCAACCCGCGTCGCGGCGGGTGCCGTCGCGCGTAAATTCCTCAAAGATCGACTGGGCATGGAAATCCTTGCCTGGATGGCGCAGATGGGAACTGTGAAGGCCCAGTCGTTTGATGCTGCTGAAATTTCCAAAAATGACTTTTTTTGTCCCGACGCCAGCGCTGCAGAACAAATGGCAGAATTTCTGGATGCGTTGCGCAAGGAAGGTGATTCCATCGGTGCCCGCGTCGATGCCCGGGTTACAGGTATGCCGACAGGACTGGGAGAACCTGTTTTTGATCGCCTGGAAGCTGATATTGCCAAGGCCATGATGAGCATTAACGCGGTGAAGGCCGTGGCCATGGGGGATGGTTTTGATGTAGTCGAGCAGCGCGGCAGTCAGCACGGCGATGCGCTGACCCCGGACGGTTTTCTGAGTAATCATGCAGGCGGAGTGCTGGGCGGAATATCTTCCGGTCAGAATCTGACGCTTTCGGTGGCCATCAAACCTACCTCCAGTATCCGTATCCCTCGTCAAAGTATTGATATTCATGGTCTGCCACAGGAAGTGGTAACCACCGGTCGCCATGACCCCTGTGTAGGTATTCGTGCGGTACCCATTGTTGAAGCCATGCTGGCTTTGACTTTGATGGATCACTGGATGCGCCAGCGCGCCCAGAATGGAGACGTACAGTCTCCACTTCCCCCTATTTCTGCATAAATAATGGGCATTGAACGGGAAGGGGGCTGGCTGGCCGCCTTCTATTTTGTTTATTTCTGCGCCTTGGGTGCGTTCATGCCCTACTGGGGACCCTGGTTGCATGCGCAGGGCCAAACGCCGCTGGCCATTGGCATCCTCACTGCTGCCGTGCAATTCAGTAAAGTTCTGGCGCCTAATCTCTGGGGGTGGTTATCCCACTTCTGGGGGAGCCGCCGGATTGTGATGCTGGGGACTCTGCTCACCGCTGCCGGGTTTCTGGCACTGGAATTCAGCGCCGGTCATTTCCTGGTCATTCTGCTTATCACCCTGGCATTTTCTTTTTTCTGGGCCGCAACGTTGCCATTGGTGGATGCGGCCACGATGGACTGGGCGCAGCGTCGCTCGGCCGCTTATGGTCGCATCCGCTTGTGGGGTTCATTAGGCTTTATTGCCCTGTCCCTGGGAATGGGGGTGTTCATCAGCAACTGGGGAATGCGCGCATTTTTACCCGGTATCCTCGTGTTTTTAGTGCTTGCCTGGTGGGTAAGCCGTCATTTGCCCT
The DNA here is from genome assembly GCF_015100075.1 of Acidithiobacillus sp. HP-11. NCBI lineage: Bacteria > Pseudomonadati > Pseudomonadota > Acidithiobacillia > Acidithiobacillales > Acidithiobacillaceae > Acidithiobacillus > Acidithiobacillus sp. HP-11. The sequence continues at coordinate 20,152 of NZ_JACKYY010000017.1, read as the reverse complement.
ACGGAATCCAGACCCATCCGTCACATCAGCTGCGTCCGCGCATGAGTCCGGTCTTGCGGGATGCCGGGCTCTGGTTTTTTTTGTTGGCGGGCCTGCTCGAACAGGCCAGTCACGGCGTATATTATGCATTTTATTCGATTTATGCCGAGGCGCATGGGCTTAGCAGTAGTAGTGTCGGCATGCTCTGGAGTTTTGCCGTGCTTTGCGAAGTAGCCTTTTTCTGGTGGGGGGATCGTTTTATCCGTCGCTTTGGTGTGCCACTGGTTTTTACCGCCTCCTTTTTTCTGACTGCGCTGCGCTGGGGAGTAATTGCCTGGTGGCCGGGCTTACTCTGGATAGTGCTTGTCCAGAGTCTGCATGCAGCCAGTTATGCAGCTTTTCATCTGGCCGCTGTACACTGGGTATCTGAGCGTTTTCCCGGAGCCTTGCGGGCCCGGGGCATGGCGCTTTATGCCAGTATGGTTTATGGACTGGGCGGCGGCCTGGGTGCCCTTGCCGCAGGCTGGTCCTGGGCCCGATGGGGTGGGCAGCTGACTTTTGCCGGGGCCGGTCTGGTGGCCTTGCTGGCCAGTGTTTTTCTGATTAAAGGATTGCGGGGATCCCCTACCCTTGAAAAAAAGACCAGCTGATCCCATGTGATGGTCAACGTTTATTCCATGGAGCTTTACCATGCGCACCGATAAATTGACCACCAAATTTCAACAGGCCTTTCAGGATGCCCAAAGCCTTGCTCTCGCTCAGGATCATCAACAAATTGAACCCATTCATTTTTTGATCGCTTTTCTGGATCAGGAGGGGGGAATTGCCCGTCCGGTACTTGCCAAAGCTGGTGTGCAGGTGGATGCCCTGCGCAATCAGCTGAATCGCGCATTGGAAGGCATGCCCAAAGTACATGGTCAGCCCGGCGAAGTACAGGTGAGTCGTGACTTGAACAATATGTTCAATCTGGCCGATAAAATCAGTCAGAAACGCGGCGACAGCTTCATTTCTACCGAGCATTTTCTGCTCGCCCTGCTGGAAGACAAGGGCGAGGCCGGACGCTTGCTCAAAGCTGCAGGAGCCACCAGCAAGGATCTTGAACAGGCCGTCCATGATCTTCATGGTGGCGAAAAAATCAACGATGCCAATGCTGAAGAACAGCGTCAGGCGCTGGAAAAATACACCACTGATTACACCGAAAGAGCTAGACAGGGCAAGCTGGATCCGGTCATTGGGCGCGACGATGAAATCCGCCGCACCATTCAGGTATTGTTGCGACGCAGCAAGAATAATCCGGTGTTGATTGGTGAGCCGGGCGTCGGCAAAACGGCCATTGTTGAGGGTCTGGCTTTGCGTATGGTCAATGGCGAAGTACCGGAATCCCTGCGCGACAAGCGCCTTTTGGGCCTGGATCTGGGAGCCTTGATTGCCGGCGCCAAGTTTCGGGGTGAATTTGAAGAACGTCTGAAGGCCCTTTTAACAGATCTTGAAAAAAGTGAAGGGAAAATCATTCTTTTCATTGATGAAATTCATACTCTGGTAGGGGCTGGTAAGGCTGAAGGTTCCATGGATGCGGGCAATATGCTCAAACCGGCGTTGGCGCGGGGTGAACTGCACTGTATTGGCGCCACTACCCTGGATGAATATCGCAAATACATCGAAAAAGATGCGGCTCTGGAACGTCGCTTCCAGCGGGTGCTGGTGGATGAGCCCAGTGTCGAAGACAGTATTGCCATTTTGCGGGGCCTCAAGGAGCGTTATGAGGCCCATCATGGGGTGCGCATTACTGATCCGGCGTTGGTGGCGGCTGCCCAGTTATCGCACCGCTATATTCCAGATCGAAACCTGCCCGATAAAGCTATTGACCTGATGGATGAAGCAGCATCGCGCATCAAAATGGAAATTGATTCCAAACCTCAGGAACTGGATGAACTGGAACGCCGAATCATCCAGTTGAATATCGAACGGGTCGCGCTGGAAAAAGAAAAAGATGAAGCTAGCCTGAAGCGACTGGATATTTTACAGTCGCAAATCAAGGATCTGGATAAAAAATATCAGGATCTGGAAGAAGTCTGGAAAGGTGAAAAACTGACCATCGAAGGCACTTCGCAAATTCAGAAAGAACTGGACCGCAAACGCGTGGATCTGGATACAGCGCGTCGCGCCAATGATCTGGAACGCATGGCAGAATTACAATACAGCGTCATTCCGGCCCTCGAAGCCCAGATCAAAGCGGCTGAAACTCAAGGCGAGGGCGCAAAGCAGACAAAACTGACTCTGCTGCGCACTGAAGTCGGCGAAGAAGAAATCGCCGAGGTCGTGGCCCGCTGGACAGGTATTCCCGTCTCGAAAATGCTCGAAGGCGAAAAAGAAAAGCTGTTGAAAATGGAAGAACGCCTGCAGGCGCGGGTAGTGGGACAAAGCGAGGCAGTGGCTGCAGTTGCCAATGCCATTCGCCGTTCTCGTGCAGGACTTTCTGATCCACGTCGACCCAATGGCTCATTTTTATTTCTTGGGCCTACTGGGGTGGGTAAAACCGAATTGACCAAGGCATTGGCAGAATTCCTGTTCGACAGTGAAGACCTACTGGTCCGCATTGATATGAGTGAATTTATGGAGAAGCACTCGGTAGCGCGCTTGATTGGTGCCCCGCCCGGATATGTCGGCTATGAAGAAGGCGGCTATTTGACCGAAGCGGTGCGGCGTAAACCCTACTCTGTTGTTCTGCTGGATGAAGTGGAAAAAGCCCATGCCGATGTGTTCAATGTCCTTTTGCAGGTGCTCGATGATGGTCGCTTGACGGACGGACAGGGACGCACGGTGGACTTCCGGAATACGGTCATTGTCATGACTTCCAATCTCGGTTCGGACCGGATTCAGGAGTTCAGTCGCAGTGGTAATTATGACGCTATGCGCGTCGCCGTCATGGACGTGGTTCAGGATCATTTCCGTCCGGAATTCCTGAATCGTATTGATGAGATGGTCATTTTCCATCCGCTGACAGCCGTGCAACTGCGGGAAATCACCAGTCTCCAGATGGGCGCATTGCGGGCGCGCCTGAAAGAGCGGGATATGGATTTGTTGTTAAGTGAGGGGGCATTGGACCGTCTTGCTGAAGTGGGATATGACCCGGTTTATGGAGCACGTCCCCTGAAACGGGTCATTCAGCGGGAAATTGAAAACCCGCTTGCCCAGCGTTTACTGCGCGGGGATTTCAGTCCGGGTGAAATCATTGAAGTGATGCTTGAAGGTGACAATTTTACCTTCACCCCGCGTCGTCTGCACTGATTTATTCTGAACACGGCGGGTGGCTTGGAAGCTTTGCCGCGACTTTGGCCCGCGCCGTTGTTGTTCTTGGTGAAATCCTGCGCCCGTCAGGAGAGCTGTTTGAGCCCAAAGGGCGAGTTCTCTCCTGACAGCAGGATGAGCCTTAGAACAACAGGCAAGGGACGTTGGAGCAAAAAGCTTCCAAGCCACCCGCCGTGTTCAGGCTTACGCAGAACTCAGCGTTTGTCCTGAGCCCCCAGTTGCTGCAGGGTACCGGCATCTTCCAGGGTACTGATGTCCTGCGTTACATCCTCGCCCCGTGCGATAGAGCGTAACAAGCGGCGCATTATTTTGCCCGAGCGGGTCTTGGGCAGGGCGTCGGTAAAACGTATATCATCCGGCCGGGCAATGGCGCCAATCAGTTCAGTGACCTGCACCCGTAATGCCGCACCGAGTTCATCCCGGTCATCCCCTTGATGTTGATGCTTCAGTATAACAAAAGCACAAACGGCTTCTCCCTTGATTTCATGGGGAATCCCTACCACAGCAGCTTCTGCCACTGCCGGATGGGCGACCAGGGCTGATTCTATTTCGGCCGTGCCCAGGCGATGCCCGGAAACATTGAGCACATCGTCGATGCGTCCCATGACCCAGAAATAGCCGTCCTGATCCCTACGGGCGCTGTCACCGGCTACATAGTAGCGGTTATTGAATTTGGCCCAATAACTTTCAATGTAACGCTCCGGATTCCCCCAGACTCCACGCAACATGCCCGGCCAGGGTTGATCAATTACCAGATAACCCCCAGCGTCGGGAGCATCAACCGGATCTCCCCGGTCATCCACAATCCGGGCACTGATGCCGGGTAAGGGGAGGGCGCAGGAGCCGGGTTTGTTGGCGGTGACGCCGGGAAGTGGCGCGATCATATGGCCGCCGGTTTCAGTTTGCCACCAGGTATCGACAATGGGGCAGCGTCCCGCACCAATTTGCTGGGAATACCACATCCACGCTTCAGGGTTCATCGGTTCGCCGACGGTACCCAGCAGGCGCAAGCTTGACAAATCATGTCTGGCCGGCCATTCATCGCCCATTTTCATGAAAGCCCGAACAGCCGTAGGCGCCGTGTATAGTACGCTGATTCCATGGCGGGCGATCATTTCCCAGAAACGGTCGGGCTGGGGATACATGGGCGCGCCTTCGTACATGAAAATGGTTGCGCCATTGGCGAGGGGGCCATACACCACATAACTGTGTCCGGTAATCCAGCCGACATCTGCCGTGCACCAGTACACATCTTCAGGCTTCAGATCAAAAGCCCAGCGGGTGGTCAGCATCGTCCAGAGCAAATAACCGGCGCTGCTGTGAAACACGCCCTTGGGTTTGCCGGTACTGCCGGAGGTATAGAGAATAAATAGCGGGTCTTCTGCAGCCATGGGCAGGGCGGGGCAGACGGCGCTTTGTCCGGAAACAGCTTCCTCCCACCAGATGTCGCGCCCTTCCTGCATGTCGATATCCGCACCGGTTCGGCGCAGGACAATGACCCGTTTCACGGAATGTTCGTGTTCACGCAGTAATGCCTGATCGGCGTGCTGCTTGAGAGGCACTTTTTTGCCGCCACGCCAAGCTCCGTCCGCAGTAATGAGCATCACAGCAGACGTATCTTCAAGGCGATCTTTAAGCGCCTCGGCAGAAAAACCGCCAAATACTACCGTATGAATGGCACCAAGACGGGCGCAGGCTAGCATGGCCACAACGGCCTCCGAGACCATGGGCATGTAAATGGCGACCCGATCGCCTTTTTTGACACCCTGATGGATGAGCGCATTGGCAAAAATGCTGACTTCCCGGTGCAATTGCGCGTAGGTGAGGGTGCGGACTTCTCCGGCTTCGCCTTCCCAAATCAGAGCAGCCTTATGGCGCTGTGCGTCATGCAGATGACGATCCAGGCAGTTATGGGTCACATTGAGCTTGCCGTCGCTGAACCAGCGATAAAACGGCGCGTCACTTGAGTCCAGTACCGTTTTGAACTCCGTGTCCCAGTCCAGATGCTGGTGCGCCAGATCAGCCCAAAATTGTTGAGGATCGTGTGCTGCTTTTTGCTGGAGTTCTGCAAACTCATTTGCGGTCAGGTTTGCCTGGGCAGCAAAATCTGCGGGTACTGCGAAAAGGCGGTTTTCGGTCAGACTGGAATCAATGGCATTATTCATAAATCACTCTCAAATTTTTTGTGTGGTCCGCATATTCAGATAATACTTTAACATAGCATAGAGAAAAGCGTTCTTGGACTATTCGGCTACTGGCCAGCTTGAAAACTTATGCGCTGACTGCAGTTTCCTGTGCAGTGTTACCCTCAAGAACATATAGTTCGGCTTTGGTCAGTGCTGCGGGGCTACCAAATAAAACCAGTACATCTCCAGATTTCAATACGGTATCCGGAGCCGGATCACGCCCGCGAATACCGTGCCGCCGCACGGCCACCACAGACACGCCAAAACTGGTCAAATTCAGCTCGCGAAGGCTAAGGCGCAAGCCAAAAGCGGTTTCACCCAAAGGAATAGAAGCCAGTCGCGCCGAAGCCTGATCTTCGCCGGGTTCAGAACCGCCCCAGAACGCACCCCGGAAGAACTGGTAGCGCTCCTGACGAAAACGTCGGACCCGACGTAATACGGTGCTGATGGGGAAACCGATGAGTAATAAGGTCTGAGAGGCGAGCATCAAAGCCCCTTCGTTTACCTCCGGCACCACTTCATCGGCTCCGGCGGCTTCCAGTTTTTCCAGTTGGCTGTCGTCATGAGCACGGACCACCACCGGTAATTCTGGTCTCAACTCCTTGATTATGGAAAGAACCCGCTGACTGGACGCGACATTGGCATAGGTGATCACCACCGCCCGCGCCGAGAAAATCCCCGCCGCCTGCAAAACGTCACGCCGACTGGCATCCCCATAAAATATGGACTCGCCCGCCGACTGCGCTTGACGGACCCGCACCGGATCCAGATCCAGGGCAATAAAAGGAATAGCTTCTTCTTCAAGTACCCGGCCTACACTTTGACCAACCCGGCCATATCCACAAAGCACCACGTGGGCCTTGAGATCAGCGGCGCGTATTTCAGTGAGTTGCTGATCGCGATGATTGCGGTAACTTCCCACCAATTTGCGCGCAATCCAGCCATTACGTTCTACCAGAATGGGTGCCAACATCATGGATAACAACATACCGCCCAACACCGGCTGCAACACATGCGCGGGTAACAATTGGTATTGATTGGCCAGTGCCAGCAATACAAAACCAAATTCTCCCGCTTGTGCAAGGACAATGGCAGAGCGTAATGCCACTCCGGGTTCATAACCGAATAATCGGCTCAGCCCCCACACCAGAAAGCCTTTTAGAAACACAATCAGCAATAAAACGATGAGCACCCAGGCAATATTCGCCCACCAGGCGGGCAAATCCACCAACATCCCGATGGTGACAAAAAACAGCCCCAGGAGAATATCGCGAAAGGGCGCAATATCAGCTTCCACCTGATAGCGATAGGCGGTTTCGGAAATCAGCATGCCCGCTACAAATGCGCCCAAAGCCAAAGAAAGCCCGGCCTGTTCCGTAATCCACGCCAGCGCCAGGGTCACCAGTAACACATTGAGCATGAACAGCTCAGTAGATTTGCGGTTGGCAATCAACTGGAACCAGGGCCGCATTATCGGCCGGCCAATGACCAGCAACACCAATAACACCACCACCGCTTTCAGACCGGCCATGGCAAGATCATGAGGAAGCTCTTTGGCGGACCCTGCCAGTGCCGGAATCAGAATCAGCAGGGGAACCACGGCCAAATCCTGAAACAGCAACACACTGACCGCTATGCGGCCATGACGGGACTGCATTTCCATTTTCTCGGCCAGGGCACGGATTACCATGGCCGTAGATGACATGGCCAGAATGCCCCCGAGAATCACGCCGGTTTTCCAGGAAAGCGGAATAATCAGAGCAATACCCACAAAAATAACACTGGTAAGCAAAACCTGGGCAGCGCCCATACCAAAAATCAGTCGTCGCATGCTCATGAATTGTGAAAGACTGAATTCCAGCCCAATGCTGAACATCAGAAACACCACACCAAATGCTGCCAGTTGACGGGTGCTGGCCAGATCGGGCACCACCGCAAGAGCATGCGGTCCGAGAATGACTCCGGTCAGCAGATAAGCAAATACTGCGGGCAACTGCAAAAAGCGCAGCACCCCCACCAGGATCACGCCTGTAGCGAGTAGCAAGATGATGATTAGCAGTCCCTGATCGTGCATAGGTCTCCTCAGCAAACACGCCAGATTCTGGTCATGGCGCTTGCGTGGTTTTCATAGGTAGGGTCGACTGAGTATTTTCACTCCCCGAAAGGGATATGGGCTTATGTTCGGCAGCTGCCCACTTTCTGTTATCATAACCGGAAAAGGAGAATCGCGCATGTATATTGTCACGGGCGGAGCTGGATTCATCGGCGCCAATATTGTTCATTCACTGAATCAACAGGGTATTTCAGACATTCTCGTGGTCGACCACCTGACTCGCGCTGACAAGTTTCTTAACCTCACCGATCTGGAAATTGCCGACTACATGGAAGCTGAGCGTCTTCTGGAGTTGATTGAGAGAGATCAGCTGCAAGGCGTTGAAGCCGTTTTCCATGAAGGCGCCTGTTCTGATACCATGGCCACGGATGGGCGTTATGTCATGGAAAACAATTATGCTTTCAGCAAGGCTCTATTGCATTGGTGTCAACGGCATAATGTTCCTTTTCTGTATGCTTCCAGTGCTTCTGTTTACGGTATGACCGGGAGTTTTACGGAAGAACGCCAGGCCGAATCCCCCCTGAATATTTATGGTTTCAGCAAGTTTCAGTTTGACCAGTATTTACGGCGTATGTGGAATGAGTTGAAAGCCCCGGTACATGGATTTCGCTACTTCAATGTCTATGGTCCCCGGGAGTTTCATAAGGGCCGTATGGCTTCTGTGGCTATGCATTTTTACAGGCAATATCGGCTGGATGGGCACGTGCACCTGTTCGCAGGTAGTGCCGGTTATGCGGATGGTGAGCAACGGCGAGATTTTATTCACGTAGATGACGTGGTGTCCGTCAATATGCACTTTCTGGATCATCCACGCAGCGGTATTTATAACGTGGGTACAGGGCAGGCTCAAAGCTTCAATGATGTGGCTGTCACCGTAGTCAACAGTATGCGGCGCATGGCCGGTGAGGAAACTCACGATTTACCCGGCCTGCAAAAATCTCAAACCATTCGCTATATCAGCATGCCAGAAGCACTGCATGGTAAATATCAAAGTTTCACACAGGCAGATATTCACCAATTACGCGCTGCCGGTTATAGCAAAACCTTTCTCTCTGTAGAACAGGGAGTGGAACGATACATCGACTGGCTGGCTGAACGGGACCAATAATGGAAACGCGGGTACTTATCACCGGCGTTGCCGGATTCATTGGGTTTCACCTGGCGCGGCGTTTGCTGGCCGATGGATGGATTGTGCAGGGGATTGATAATCTTAACGATTATTATGATCCTAACCTCAAAAAAGATCGTCTCGCGCAACTGGAAGGTCATCCAGCTTTTCAGTTTAAAAAAATCGATCTGGCAGATCGCTCCGCTATGGAAACACTTTTTGCGGGACCGCATTTTGATGTGGTAATCCATCTGGCCGCTCAGGCTGGTGTGCGTTATTCATTGCAGGCTCCACACAGTTATGTGGACAGTAATGTGACCGGTTTCTTGCACATCCTTGAGGGATGTCGGGCACAAAAAGTCGGACATCTGCTTTTTGCGTCTTCCAGTTCGGTCTATGGTGCTAATAGTCAACTCCCTTACAGTGTTCACGATCCGGTGGATCATCCAGTCAGCCTTTATGCGGCCACCAAGCGGGCAGGGGAGTTGATGGCTCACAGTTATGCGCACCTGTATGGCATTCCCTGTACGGGTCTGCGTTTTTTTACCGTTTATGGTCCCTGGGGAAGGCCGGACATGGCGTATTTCAGCTTCACCCGCAAAATTCTTGCCGGTGAAAAAATTCCGGTATTCAATCATGGAAAAATGCAGCGGGATTTTACGTATATTGACGATATTATAGAAGGAATCACCCGTCTTGTTCCGAAAATCCCCGGTCCACAGGCAAACTGGCCTGCGGATCCGGCATCCAGTGCCGCGCCTTTTCAGATACACAATATCGGTAATCATACACCAGTAGCCCTGACGGACTTTATTCAAACGCTGGAAGAGTGTCTGGATAAAAAAGCAGAAATCGAATGGCTGCCCATGCAGGATGGCGATGTGGTGGCTACTTACGCGGATGTCTCTGCTCTTCAGGAGGCCGTCGCTTTCGCTCCGGAAACGCCCTTGCGTGCAGGATTGCAGCAATTTGTGGACTGGTACCGTCGGTATTATGGCAATGCCCAATAGGTATAAACCACTTCATCTGCAAAGCATCCGTCTGCGCAGTCGAACGGAGTTTATTTGGCACCAGCTCCGCTACACCGCCATTGGTTTGGGTTTTATGACCATCTCTTTGGGGGTCGGTATCCTGGGTTACCATTTTCTTGGGAAAATCAATTGGATCAACAGCCTGCTCAATGCCAGCATGATTCTCAGTGGCATGGGTCCGGTGTCCAGTCTGCATGGGACAGCCGCAAAACTGTTTGCCAGTGCCTTCGCTTTGTACTCGGGCATTGTCTATCTGGCAGTATCTGCTGTTCTTCTTTACCCGATCGTCATGCGGCTCCTGAAGATTTTGCATCTTCAGGCTCTTAACACCGCTACGGATAATTTGCATGCAAAGCAGAACGTCTATGCAGACGACGAATAATCAATAAGCCGTTTTTCCGGGATAAACGCTGGTATCTCTCGAAACACTCCTCTCAGTGGCTTTTTGTTCAATCCAGCTGCGTCCGGAACGGAAGCTCATCCATTGCTTTGCGTCATAATCATAGAGTTTACAGGTGCTGAATATCCGGCGCACGGATCTAAAACTAAAACGCATTTCATGTAGGTAGATACCATAGGCCGAGCGCAGGTCTTCATAAGCTGCTTCAAGATGATAATAGGGGATACGCGGATCTACATGATGCGGCGCATGAATCAGGATGTTATGAATAAGCATCTCGCTGATTTTTGAACAACGCACGACCGTACTGCAATATAGTTGGCCAACACTTTGACTCCATTCTTCTTTTTCCATAAAAAAAGGAATGTCAGGATGCGTGTGATGCAGATAAACAAAAAGGGCAATGTAGTAATTGAAAACCAGAAAGGGGAGCAGCACCGCTGCGATAAAACCCAGCGGACCTGCCGCCCACCAGGAGAATGCCGAAAACGCCAGGAAAAACAGTGCAGTCATGATTTTACTTAAGGTAAAATCGCGTCTGTTTTTCTGGTCTGCCTTGAAACGCACCATTCCGGGCCACCATACGCGCAGCAGATAATGCAAAGCACAGGTATAGGGGCTCCGCTCCAGACGATATATCCATTTTTGAAAGATGCTTTTTTGGCGATATTCCTGGGGGGTTAATGGTTTCCAGATCCAGTCAATGGGGCTCAGACTGGTAAACCCATGATGCACGCGATTATGTCCAAAAGCCCATAGGCGATACATGTTGAAGGAAGGCAACATGAACAGCGTGCCCAAGACTTCGGCCAGGTGCCGATTTTCGAACAAGGCGCCATGTGCGGCATCGTGGGCCCAGACAAACATGAAGGCAACCGCAGATCCCGCCACCAGACCGAGCAGCAACTGAGCCCACCAATGATGAATCAGCAATATGCCGGTAATCGCCGCTAGATAAAGCACAGCGTCAAAAGCATAACTGAACAAAGCCTTACTGATATCACGCTGATAGCATTCCGGCCGAATAGCTTGACGAACTGTCTGAATTTTCAGCGATTTCAATGCATCATATAGCTTTTTCGGATCTGCTTCCATTGGAGTCGCTCCTATATAAATATAATAGTACATCATTATACATAATAAACCGCGATCACCAAGTGTTTTTGAGTATCCGGGCGAGCCAGTCTTGGAGCTCGCTACCCGCCCAGCGGGCGGTACCGGTATTTGGCATGGGAAAAATTAGTGCTAACATGGTGCGGTCATTTGCGCTATAAATGATGTGTAACTGAAGCTGTCATCCTGTATTAACTATTAGGAGAGTGAAAGAAATGTTGGATATCGCTAAGATCAAACCTATTGCCCGTATTGTTCTGGTTGCTGGCGCCATTGCTCTGGCATCTGCCTGCGCCAAGAAAGAAGACACCACTGCTGCAGCGGATAGTAGTGCGACCACCACGACGGAATCTGCTGCTCCGGCAAGCACGACCAGCACTGACACCAGTGCTGCCGCTGCGCCTATGGAATCAGCTGCGCCCGACAGCAGTGCTGCGGCTGACACCAGCAGTGCCGATTCTTCGGATACGGCTGCCAGCGACAGCTCCGGAGCCTCTACAGACTAAGTTGTTACAAGGGTAGTCCATAACCAGAAAATGGAGGAGGCGTATTTATGATGAACGTACGTAATATCAACCCAGTCATGCGTCTTCTGGTACTCGCCAGCGTGGTAACTCTCGCTGCTGCCTGTGCCAAGAAGGAAGAGTCCACCACCGCGCCCAGTGATAGCTCTGCTACCAGTTCGGCCATGAGTAGTGACCAGGGTTCTGGATCTACCCAAAGTGATGACAGCACTGGATCTACCACCTCGCCATCCAGTTTTGATGTGCAGGGAGGGAGCGGGCACTTTGTGAAAGTGGCTGCATCAGCGGCTACTATGAATACGGATCAGATGGCTAAAGCAAAATCCTTGGCAGAAGCCAAGGGCTGTTTTGCCTGTCATCAGGTGGAAGCCAAGGTTGTTGGGCCGGCTTTTGCTTGGGTTGCCTATAAATACAAGGGTAATCCCAAGGCGGTTGACACCCTGAGTCATGCCATTGAACACGGTGTATCGGGTGTATGGGGTGGAATGCCGATGCCAGCACAAAGCGTGACACCGGCTCAGGCTAAAGAGTTGGCTGCCTGGGTACTGGCGCAAAAGCCTATTGCTCCGCCGAAATCAGCCTGACATTTTTCAGGCCCGTTAAAACCCCCGCCCAGCGGGGGTTTTTTATATGGAAAATGCTGTGGCTATAAAATTTAAAAAACTATCCTGGATTGCCAGTACTTACTATGCCGAAGGACTGCCCTATTCTTTGGTGCAACAGGTTTCTGTGCAGTTTTTTACTTATGCTGGTGCCAGTCTTCAGGTTATTGGCTTGCTCTCATTTTTTGGGCTGCCCTGGAATCTGAAACTATTCTGGAGTCCGGTCATTGATTTATTCGGAAATAAAAAACGCTGGCTGGTAGTCATGGAGTTGATTTTAGGGGCTGTAGCCGCCTTGCTGATATGGCCAGCACAGCATCTTAATCTGGATCTGGCCGCAAAAATTTTTATTCTGATGGCTTTTATGTCAGCAACACATGATATGTCCGTCGATGGTTATTATATTCAGACCCTTGATACGGCTGATCAGGCAGGTTTTTCCGGGCTTAGGGTGGCCGCTTATCGGGTGGCGATGCTCGTAGGAAATGGCGCACTCGTCATTTTAGCGGGATGGATATCATGGACAGTCTGTTTTTTGACTGCTGCATTCATGATGTGGGGACTGGCTGCTTTTCATAAATGGATACTGCCAGAGCCGCCTCCCGCCAATACGCAACATCAAGGTCATCGTTGGGCAGCAGTACGTGAAGCTTTTCAAACCTATTTGGCGCAGCCTGGCATTGTTTGGGCTTTGGCCTTCATTCTCTTGTTTAGAGCCGGGGACGCCATGATGTTCGCCATGGTTACCCCTTTCCTGAACCATCTGGGTTACGGATTAATTGCGCGCGGAATTCTCACTGGCAGTGTCGGTACGGTGACTGGTATTGGAGGGGCATTACTGGGTGGTCTCATTATTTCGCGTTGGGGTTTAAAAAGGGCCCTTTTTCCGCTTACCTTAATTCAGTCTCTGGCCATACCAGCCTATGCCTGGCTGGCCTGGGCAGATCCATCTATCTGGTGGGTGGGCGTCACCATTGCCTTTGAACAAGGTTCAGCCGGATTGGGTACGGCTGTACTTATGGTTTTTTTAATGCAACGCTGTCAGGAAAATTATCAAGCCACCCATTTTGCCATCGGTTCGGCTTTGATGTCTGTGGCGGCCACCGTAGTAGGAGGTTTTAGTGGTTTTCTTGCAGCAAAAGTTGGATTCGTCGAATTTTTTCTTTTGGCATTTGTGGCCGCGATCCCCAGCCTTTTACTGGCAATAGGGATGCCGGACAAGCTCTATCAGGACAAGAAATCCCCAATATAAAATAATCAAAAAGGAGCGTTAGACATGTTGCTTAATGGGTTGAAGGAAAAAACATCAGACTGGTTGTTAGACATGATTAGTTTGGGTTTATTTTTGGGGATGCTGGGACTGTGCGGAGTCAGTCAGGCGGAAACTAATGGAAATAATGAGTCCAGCGCCAATGGCGAGCATTGGAGTATTGCACTGCGCAGCATTCATGATGCCCACCTTTTGCTGAATCAGGAAGCTACGCATAGTCAATTGCCTGCATCGACGGCCAAGTTGTTGACCACAGCCTATATTCTGCAGGTATTAGGGGCGGAGGCCAGACAACATACTCTGGTTTTAGGAACAGTTGAATCGACCGGCACAGTAATTGGACCACTGATTGTGCTGGGTGATGGAGATCCTGACATTTCCAGTCGTCATTTTCCGTTTGTCAAAAAAACCGAGCGCGGTGATCCTATGCTGCCGATGCGGAGCATCGCCAAAAGTCTCTACGCACGGGGCGTTCGTTATGTTCCCGACGGTATGGTCGTGGATGCTGGAAAGTTTCCAGAAGATCACCATATACCAGGTTGGACAGCAGATGATCAGCGTTTCTGGTTTGGAGCACCGGTCAGCGCATTGATGTTCAACGACGCCATGGTCAGTGTTGAGCTGCTTCCCGCACGCCGGGCGGGTAGACTCGCCACCGTAAAAATTACGCCTGATCCACTGAATGTCATCATTAACAAGGTGCAAACCGTTGGTCAACACGGAGAAGAACGACCTGTCCAGCTCATTCAATCCGGAAACCAATATCAGCTTATTGGTAGCGTACGTGCCAACACTGGAAATTTTTCTGCATTGTTGGCTCAACCCGATCCACCTTATTTTGCAGCTTTAGCCCTGCGGCAAGCTGCAGAAGAGGAGGGGATAGTGGTTGGACCGACAATCAGCGTTGATCGTCGCCCAAGGTCTCCAGGTGCTTGGCGTAGCAGATATCCAGGCACTACGGTTCTTGCCGAAAGAGTGTCACCATCCCTTGCAGAAGAGATAACAGTAGCCAACAAAGTCAGTGAAAATACGCATGTAGAGGTTTTACTGAGAGATGCGGATTTGCGTCGAGGAGGTGATGGCAGTCGTGCCTCTGCCATGCAGGGATTACATAACTGGTTACTACAATCAGGCATACTGAACAATGGGTCTTCTCAACTCGTGGATGGTTCCGGTTTATCGCGGCTAGATCGCCTTAGTGCCAAAGAGTTAGTGTCAGCATTGGCGTATTCTTATCAGCAATCCTGGGGCAAGATCTGGCGTGATTCTTTGCCCGTTGCGGCAGTAGATGGCACCTTAAGGCATCGTTTTCTTGATCTGCCAAAAGGCACCATAAGAGCCAAGACAGGAACTTTACGTAATGCAGTCACGCTCGCCGGATTACTCCGCAATAAGTCAGGGGAAGCTTATGTCTTTGCGATTATGGTCGATCATTTCCAGGGCACGGACGCTGAGGCCAGAGCCCGGGTGGACCAAGTCGTGCGGGACATCATTCTGGGGAAAAGCCAATTATCGCCTTCAAGAGACTCATAAACTCGCCGCAGATGCTTTGGATTCGGTCTACCGAAACAGTCATTATCTGATTCCCGGTCAGCTTAACCTCCATATCGGTGGCCCGGCTTATGGAGTGCGTGCCGCAATTATTACGGCCTGGAATCCCCAGTCAGAGCCATTGAGTCCATGGCAAAACAGAATAAGACAACGTCGTTTGGTCAGGTTGTTGGATGCAAACGGCTATCGATTTTTACGATCCTGTTGCGGTGTTGATGCGTGGTGGGAGGAAAGTCTGATGGTGTTTACTATGAATGAGTCAGCGGCAGTCAAGCTTGCTCGTCAATTTGGACAAAAGGCTTTTGTCTATCTGGATGGAAGACGTGTATGGCTGGTGTATGTTTGATATTTTGATTCGCATAATGTTTATTGTGGGGACCTGCAAATTTGTATAAGCCATTCCTGCCTGTGCTTTTTCTGGAATCAATGGCATAGCACATACTGCGATTACTGCAACCGCCGCACTTTTGGGTAAGTGCTTTTGTATTTGCTTCCACAATGGGGCCGCTTCTGGTCCTGCCTTCCGTGCGTGTTTCTCGATGAGGACCTGAACAGGATCAACACCTGCAAGCTTGGCCAACTTGACATAGGTGTCATCGGATAGTTCACCTTTGCCACTTGCGAGCAGACTTAGGCTACTGTTATTTAAGTTCATTATTTTGGCGAGTTCTCTCTGACTACTAGCACCGCTGTTCGTTTGTGCCTTGCTTAGCAATTCTCTGATTTCCATGACGTACTCCTTTTTCTGCATGTACTAGATATATTCCTTTGTCGGCTGCTTGACAAACACTCAGCACTTGCTATTCTCCCTACTGATTGGTGTTCATCAAGCATTAATCACTCTCTTTGTAGCGGTTCCGGGGTCATGACCCGGTTTGGGAATCCACCGATTCCCCTTTTTACTGGAGATACAAATATGATTATTAAATCAACCGTTAAGAAGTTTAAAAATGCTGATGATTACGCTGCTTTCTGGCGTGTTCCTGTTCCCTTGATTAAATCCATTTGCATCTGCAAGGCAATGCGCCTGCACCCTTACCTTGAGACTCGTGGTGATCCCTTTGTCATTGCTCAACATCGCCGCTTCGCCTTGCAATATTTTGCACGTCACCTTCGTCACCTGGCCTTTCATCGTGCGATTGAAGATTTTGATGCCCAGGTAAATGACTACTGGCAACGCCAGCAAGTCGAAGCTTTTGCTCTCGAACTGATGGAAGAGGGGGCCTGACTATGCCCCAGATCGATCTTTTCCCCCTTGATACTTGTCCTGCACAAGATGTTTTTGCTATTTACGCTCGTAGCCGTTTACTTTTACGTGAGATGTTCCTTTTTTATATCACCCCATTATCTTCTCGTAATGCTTATGCTCGGCATGTTCTTTCTTTGCGCTCCATGTCTGCGCGTGAACTTTTGGATGAGCTTGGCGGCTTAGGGGGTGCCTGGTGATCTACCTCTCATCTTCTGGACAAGTCCACTTCTTTACGTTTGTTTGCGCCACTGCCCTTGATCTTGGCCTGATTGGTTTCTTGTTGGTTGCCATCAATCAGCGCCGTCACCGTAACGGTGGCCAGTCATGAATCTAGCCCCTCAAAAACCTTGGCTACTTAACATGATCTGGTTCTTCCTGGGCTTTTTCATGTCCCCGCTGATTCTGGCTTTACTTGTGGTTCGGGTGCATTCATGAATCAGCAAATGGTTTACCTACTTGAAAACGCCTTTTGGTATTCCTTCGGTGGCTGCTTTCTGGCCTTGTTTGCCTATGATGCCTTTCATGGTCTGATTGATGCCCTTTCGTTGCTTGTCACGTTTATAGGTAATCGTATCTACAATAAGTCGGGTGGTTCCAATGATTGACACCCTCCGCCTGACTATTCCTAGTGATTTTTTCCCCTCTGATGCCATTGGTTGGCTCATGGGCCTTCAACACAAGATCAGTAAAACTAACTTCACTGGTGATATGGTGGATTGGTGCATTAGCTCCGGTGTGGAAATCCCGTCATGGTTTGATGGTTTTTCTCTTTCTATCGGTGGCCGTGTAACCCTCGAAGCCTCCCCCAAACTCTACCAGGGCCACAATGTAACTGGCTCTGATGATTTAATGTTTTCAGCCCGTTGCCTGGTTGATTATGTTTTCGGCACTATCTTCAACCTCACTACCTGGCCGGATGGTTCCCTTTGGTACTTGGCCCGCGTCGATGTGACCTATAACTATGATTTCCCAACGTTCCAAGCTCTTGATGTATGGATTGACACCGTTCTGGGTGTTCAACGTGGTCAGCGCCGTGCTGGTGTTGAAGAACGTGCCGAAGAACTCGAAACCCGTCCCATGTCCTGTGATGCCATGCCCTCTGGTCGCACCATCTACCTGGGCAAAGGCTCCCGCTACCGTGTTGGTAAAATCTACTGCAAGGGTAGGGATCTCAAAGCCCATCCCCCTAAATGCCTGCAAGCCTATCCGGAAATTATTGAAGAACTCTCCCAAGAGTTCGCCTCTGTGGGTCGTTTTGAATTACAGATTCGCGCCCTGGCCATTTCCAGACACGCCGTAAAATATGGTCTTCTTCCTAAACACTTTGTCGATCTAGTGCCTGGTGTTTTTGCAGACAACGCTTCCAAATATCTCCATGACATTGGCATAACGCCGCTTCATTCAAAAAACAAGAAACAGCCGATTATCTACTTTCCTGTTCACTATCTCTCAAAACTTCTTCACCTGCCCGATCTATGGGATGCCGAATTCAGGCATTTATTTTCCACGGAGGCCGCCATGACTGACGACACTTTGCTATCTTCCCTCATTCAACATGCCCCTAACGCTGCTCGCGCTCAACGCGCTTTCGACTTCTATCAACGGATTCGATCCCTTGGCTTTGTCCAGGCCAAACGTACCGTTTCTAAATCCTCTTTTTATAACCATCGCCGCCTGTTAAACGCCTCTGGTGTCTCTGACGCCATGATGCAAGATGGATCGGCCTTAATTCGCGTTCCTGTTGATCCTGTGAAGGTTCGGCTATGGAATCCTAACTCTGATCGTTTGCGTCTTGTGGAGGCCACGCATAACGCAATGCAAGCCGGAAATATTGACCGTCTGCATGCGGAAGTTTTCAAGGCTGCCTGAATCGTTAGCAAAGGGAGCTACTAACAGCGCTCCCTTTTCCAACGGGTTGGACTCGACGTTATAGCCTGTTGTTTTAAATGCAGTTTTTTAAGGCCGTTTTTTCGTGCCAATGGGGGAGGTCTGCCTTTTTTTCTACCTCTTAGCTCTTTGGTCTTTTTCTCAGTAACTTGATGATTATAGGTGATTTATGCAAATTGAAACTGTTTGGAAAGCGGGAAAAGCCCGTAAACTCGAAAGTAAAAAATCTTCTTGGACTGGCTATATTCAGCCTGTGACTGTGTTTCCCTTTGGCGGTGGCCCTCTCAATTTTGATGTGATGTTTCAGGATGGGGAGAAGCTTTTTCAGGACACTCAGAATAAAACCCGCATTGGCATGATTGAACTTGCTGCCTCTGATCGTGGTGACTTGCGCTTATTGCCGGCTTCCTCTGGTGAAATCATTACGATTGACAAAGTTAATGAACGGATTACTTCCGGTGAATGTTTTGTTGTGGATGTTCAGGCTTGGGCTCCTGAATTTCGCGCTGCTGGCTCCTACGAGGATCGCTCTTGGGAAGACTGCTTTATTCAGTCCCTCACCGTACTTGATAAAGACCTCTGGCCTACTGACCTTACTCTGCGCAATTACGTCGATTTCGAAGCCGATGTTTTGCCTCATGGTGTTTATCACGCCAGCTTTCAACTGACTTCACGTCGCCATTCTGGGCGTTCCTATCCAAGTTTCCGCTTGGATGACGTGGTGCCAATTAATAAGCCTATTCCTCTTCAGCAGGCGAATGGTTAATTAATTCATGTCTGCCACGGCCTCCACAACTTCAACAGGCGTTTACGTCCTGACCTGTTCTAGCCCTGCGTCTTTCTACTACGTAGTTCCCGACGCAACTGCTGGATCTGCCTCCGGACAAAATGTCCTGTCTGGTCAAGCCACAGGCTCCGAAATTGTCGCTGCCTGCACTTCGCCTGCTTGGGTGCCGTATGTGGTCCCTTTCACCTTTACAGAATCCAGCTTTTTGATCTTAGCCCCCGCCATCATGGCATTACTCGCCGCCACGGCTGGCGCTAAGTGGATCATTAATTTCATGCGGGGTAGGCGATGAGTCACCCCCTCAATCCGGCCAGGCGGTCCCCTGGTGCTCACTCTCTTACAGGAGATATTCCCATGAGTGAACAAGCCCTCGTAGTTGATGAAGAACAGCCAAGCCTGCGTAATCGCGCCCTTGCGAAAATTGCCAGTCTGGCTACTCCCTCTCGCGTTGCCGTCTATGGCGGTGTGGGATCCTTGGTATTGGCCTCGACTGCCTTCGCCTCTGGCGCGGGTATCGGTGCCAGTTCTGCCGCCAGCTACATAACCACGGATATTGTTCCTGACGTGGCGGTTGTGGCTACTGCCCTGATGGCCCTGGCTGCGGCTATCTATGGCTTCAAGTGGATTCTGAGTCTTTTGGTGTAAGTCCACTCGCCCCGGGAGGGGCTTTAATTCCCCTCCCTCTTTTTTAGAGGTTCATCTAATGGTCAATCCCTTTGCCTCTGCAACAGCTTTCCTACAAAATGAATTTGACAATTTGGCTCAATCAGCTTTGCCTGTCATTGCTGTTGCAATTTTTGCGCTTGTTGCTGCTATTGTTGGCTTCTGGTTTTTAGCCCGCCTTTTTGGCTTTGACGTGGGTCTTTCTGAAACAGCCAAACAACGCATTAGAGACAAAGCCAAAAGGCTCTTCGTCAGATTGAGTGGGTAGGGGGTAGAATGCTGTGGAGCGGTCGTGCCCTGAATAGGAGTTAGCTGATGGTCCCTGAAGAGCTGTTTTCTCTCGCGTTAGGATTGGTTCCGCCGTGGTTGGTGGACGATGT